>JAAZHK010000045.1 GCA_012510745.1 Mycoplasmatota bacterium | reverse complement strand
CAAAGTAATATAACCTATTTTTTGATAATATTGGCTAATTTTTTTTAATTGTTCTTTTTCTTTTTTTGTAAGTAAATCTAATTTAGTAAAACAAATAATAGGAGTTATTTTATTATATTCCATAATAACAATTAACTTATCCAATAAATCTAAGGAAAGATTAGGTTTTTTAACACTTGTTACAATAATTCCTTGGTCAATATTAGCGACCATTGGTCTTATTAATTCATTTTTACGTGGTAAAATTTGAATAATTAATTGTTTATCTTGATCAAAGATAACATAATCTCCCACTAATGGTGTTATTTTATCATTTCTAAATTTACCTCGGCACTTACATTCATATCTTTTATTTCTACTATTAACAGTAAAATTGTTACTAATAATTTTAACAATTTGTCCTTTCATATTTTCTCCTAAGGACTAAGTGGATCTAAAGGATTTATATTAACCGGTTTTGCTACTTCAATTTTTAAATTAGCGCCTGCTATAACTGGTACTCCTTCAGCCCTAGATTGGCTTATTATGGTTCCTTCTGAATACTCAGAAGTCTCTTTATAATTAATTTGTAATTTAATACCATGTTTATTACAAAAATCAGTTATTTCTTCAATTGACCATCCTTCATCAACAAAGTTCGGATATTCTTTTTCAGAAGTAGGTATATATAAAGTTATTTTATCGTTAGCTCTAACTTTAGTGCCAACAGTTAATGATTGTTCAATTATCTCTTGTTTCTCATGCTGCTTTTCAGTATCTTTTTCTTTAATTGTTACTTTCAATTTATAAACGTTTTCTAATAAAGTTTTTATTTCAATATAATTTTTTCCTAGATAGTTTTCTATTATATAAGTATCTATCCCTAGTGATTCATAAATTGTTATTTCTGTTCCTTTTTTTACACTTCTACCTGCTGTTGGAATAGTTTTAATTATTAAGCCTTCTTCAACTGATTCACTTGATTCTTTTATTGTTTCTATAGCTACTTTAAAACCTTTATCTTTTAATCTTTTTTCTGCCTCTACAACAGTTATTCCTGATACATCTGGAATTCTAATATCTGGTACTGCTGTTAAGTTAGGAACAACGATAAATACTAGTAATAAACCTAAAATAAGAATAGAAAATATACCAGAGATTACCCAAAGTATAACATTTACTTTTTTGTCATCTGGTTCATATAGATTTTCTTCTTCTTTTACTAAATTTTCTTCTTTTTCTTTCGGAGCCTTTTTAATAAAACTTCTGGATTCTTCAAAATCCTCTGGATAAGGATAGTCATATTTAGGTTCATTAATTCGATCTTCATCAAGTGCAGTCAACAAATCATTATGCATTTCTTTAACATCGTTATATCTGTTTTTAGGATTTTTAGCGGTAGCTTTTAAAATAACATTTTCAATACTTTGAGGAATGTTATTATTTTGTTTTTTAATACTAGGCAGAGTATCTCGCATATGTTTTAATGCTATTTCAACAGCATTTTCACCTTTAAAAGGTAGGCTTCCAATTAATAATTCATAAAAGATGATGCCTATGGAATATATATCGCTTTTTATAGTTGATCCTTTACCGTTAGCTTGCTCTGGTGGTAAATAATGGACAGTACCCATAACTGAATTAGTTTGAGTTAATTGTGTACTATTTAAAGCCATAGCAATACCAAAATCAGTTATCTTTATTCCCCCGTCTTCTTTAACCATAATATTTTGTGGTTTTAAATCGCGGTGAATTATATAGCTATCATGGGCTCGACTCATTCCTTCTGTTATTTGTAAAATAATATCTTTTGCTTCACTAAGAGATAAATGACCTCTTTTTTTAATTAATTGTTTTAAAGTTTTACCTTCAATATATTCCATGACAATATAATAATTACCATTATCTTCTCCAACATCATACATTTCAACAATATTAGGATGAGATAAGCCTGAGGCAGATAGAGCCTCTCTTTGAAAACGACGAACAAATTTTTCATCGTTTGATAAATCACCGCGTAAAACTTTAATAGCTACTTGACGATCTAAAATAATATCCTTTGCTAAATAAACATTAGCCATTCCACCTTCACCAATACTTCGAATGATTTCATAACGATCATTAATTTTTTGCCCCTTTATTATCATTGTTCATCACCACTTTCACCAATTTCTAAATATGCAACTGAAATATTATCAGTGCCCCCCCTATTATTACATTTTCTAATTAATTTAATTACTTTATCTTCTATATCTAGTTCGCTATTTAATACTTTAAATATTTGTTCTTCATCAAGCATATTAGTCAAACCATCACTACATAACATAATCGACTTAATATTAATATCACAATCAAAAATATCTATTTCTATAGGATCGTTTGCGCCTAATGCTTTCATTAAAACATTCTTTTTAGGATGATCTTTTGCCTCTTCTTCCGTTAATTCTCCTGCTGATACGAGTAAATTAACAAGAGTATGATCATAAGTTACTTTCCTTAATTTATCATTCTTAATAATAAAACCTGAAGAATCTCCAACATTACCAATTAATATATAGTCTTTTGTTTTTATAGCTAAAACTAAAGTAGTGCCCATTCCTTTACTTTCAATATGGTCTTTAACATATTGAAAAATTAAACTGTTTATTTCATTAACGCTGTCTCTTATCCATTCAATAGCTTGATCTTTATCCATATTAATAAAGGTTTTATTAAAATGTTCTCCTAAATAACTAATTGCAATAGAAGACGCTATTTCACCTGCAGAATGTCCTCCCATTCCATCAGCTACAGCCATTAAGATATCATTATTTCTATTTTTTATAATAATAACACTATCCTCATTATGATTTCTAACTTTTCCAGCATCTGTCAAATAAAAGCTCTTCATGCTTCCTCCTTTTTGGACCTCAGTTGCCCACAAGCAGCACTTATATTTGATCCAAATTCCATTCTAATGGTAACAATAATATTATTCTTTTTTAGTATATCATAAAATTCCTTAATTGTATCTTTTTTGCTTCGTTTATATTGATTATTATTGGTCTCATTATAAGGAATTAAATTAACATAACAATTAATTCCTTGTAACAATTTACTAAGCTCTATAGCATGTTCTTTTCGGTCATTAATATCTCTTAATAATATATATTCAAAAGTAATTCTTCTATTTGTTTTTTCAATATATTCTTTAATTACATTAATTAAATCAGTTATACTATATCTTTTATTAATAGGCATTATTTGATTTCGTAACTTGTCATTAGGGGCATGAAGACTAATAGCTAAATTAATCTGATATGGTAATTTCATAAATTCTTTTATTTTAGGGGTTATCCCACAGGTTGATATAGTAATATGTCGTGCACCTATAGCTATTCCTTTAGGATGATTAATAATTTCTATAAATTTGCATAAATTAATATAGTTATCAAATGGTTCTCCTATCCCCATAACTACAACATGAGATATTCTTTTTTTGATCATGTTCTGAACTTTTAGAACTTGTAAAATTAATTCGCTCGTTTCTAAATTTCTTTTCTTTTTAAGACGTCCACTTTCACAAAATAAACAACCCATACTACATCCTACTTGAGTTGAAATACACAAACTATTACCATAATTATGGTTCATTAATACTGATTCAATATAATTATCATCTGATAATTGAAAAAGATATTTAGATACATCATTGTCATGTTCTTCTTTTATAATTGTCATATTATCTAAATAAAAATCTCGATTTAATTGATTAATTATTTTTTTGCTCATATTAGTAATTTCTGTAAAATTATTAATCCCTTTTTTATATAGCCATTCAAACAATTGATTAGCTCGATAACTTTTTTCATTAATATTTAAAAAATAATTAATTAATTCTTCTAGTGTTAAATTATATACACTTTGCATAATAATCACCTATTAATAATTATAACAAAAAATATGATTACTGCATCATATTTTCGGTTATTTCTTCTATTTGATCATATATTACTTTTATTTCAACATAAGTCTCTTTATTATATATTTCTGAAAAATAATTATCTAATTGTAAATCTATTGTAATTTTATCTCCCGTCAATTCAACTTTAATTTGATTAGTGTTAGATGATAGTAAAACAATATTTATATAATTATTTGGAATTATGTATATAAACTCATTAATATTAGTAGACTTTAAACGGAATTGATCATTAGTAATTTTTTTAATATTATCTAAATTAACAAAATTATAATAAGGAATAATATCATTAATATTATCAATTACTTTTTCATTTTTATAATATATTTCTTTTTCTAAGTCGTTATATTTATATCCTTCTATTTTATAAAGATCATTATTTATATTAAGATTTATATTATAATGATAATTGTTAGTAATAGTTGTTAATATATCTTTAGTTTCAAAAGTAGGATTATTGTTATGATTGATATTCGAAGAAGAATAAATTCCTATCATAATAACGAAAAAAAGAAAAAAGATTAATAACGCTAAAGCTGATCTTAGTTTTTGACTTTGTTTTATTTTTTTTATCATATAAACTCCTAAATAAATTTTTGATTTAATAAAAGTTCTTTATTAATTCCATTTAAATAATCCTTTACCAACATTTTTTGTTTCCCAGCTATTTGAATCTTAGTAATAATTATTTCTCCATCACTTGTTTTAATACCTATTCCATCTTTATAAACATTAATTATTTCACCTGGTAAGGCTTTAAAATTATTAGTTTTACCTATTTTTGATTCATATATTTTAATACTTTTATTGTCTAATATTGCACGTGATCCAGGAAAAGGATTTAAACCTCTAATTTTATTATATACATTTAATGAAGTGTTATTAAAATCGAGAAATTCATCTTCAGATTTAATATTATAAGCGTAAGTAACTTCATTTAAATTTTGTTTTATTCTTTTATTAGTGCCTTTAATTATTTCAGGTAAAGTGCTTAGTAACAACTGACTACCAATGATTGATAATTTATCATGAAGTGTTTCAACATTGTCATCTACTTCAATGGGAATTGCTTTTTGGCTTATAATATCGCCATTATCCATTTTCTCGTCCATATACATAATAGTAATGCCCGTTTCTTCGTAACCATTAATAATAGCATGATGAATAGGTGAACCACCTCTTAATTTAGGCAATAATGAAGCGTGAACATTAATGCAACCATATGGTGGAGTAGCTAATACATCTTGTGGTATTATTTGTCCATAAGCACAAGTTATAATAATATCTGGTTTTAAAGCTATTAT
>JAAZHK010000001.1 GCA_012510745.1 Mycoplasmatota bacterium | reverse complement strand
GCTATTAAAATCTTTTGTTTTGTAATTGCATTAAATATTGTTGATTTACCAACGTTTGGCATTCCAATTATACCTGCTGTTAAACTCATTTAAAATCTCCTTATATTGTTGGATAAACATTAGGCCCTAATGGTAACCCTGTTATATACCAACCGATAATTAAAACTATCCAGGCTAAACTTATAATACCAAAATATGGCATTATGTATGAAATTGATTTTTTTATGGTAATGGGGTTTTCTTTATCTTTATTATAAATATTCAAATATCCTATATATATAGCAAAACCTGCTAATAGAGGCGTTATTCCATTAGCCATAGAGTCCGATGCTCTCAATAACATTTGAGAAAATTGTGGAGAAACGTTTAATTGCATTAATTTAGGCACCACTACGGGAGCTAAAATAATCCATTTAGAAGTAGGGGTTGTTATAAATAAATCAGCTATAGTTCCCACTAATAATATTATTATTATTAAAGGAATCGCGCCCCATGATAATTCGCTTATTATATTTGCTCCCCATGCCGTTATAATTGTTCCTATGTTTGTTTCCTTAAACACTGCTATAAATTGAGAAGCAAAGAAAATAATGGTAATGATTTCAACAATATTTTTCATATATTGATTACTTCCATTTATAATATCTTTATCTGATTTTATTGTTTTTGCTCCTATTCCATATGCAATGCCAATTATTAAGAAAAAAATTGCAACCATATATGTAAACCCATCTTGTAAATAAGAATTAAGCCCAAATAATTGATTAACATAAGTTTTTTCTTTCATATCTAATAAAATACCGGAAAAAGGTAAGTTTGGAATAAGCATATAAATAAATATAAATATAACGATTATACTACTTATGTAAGCATATTTTAAGCCTTTTTTCTCATACTTATTTGTTTCTATTTTTGTTTGTTCTTCATTAATATAATCTATTATTTCGATTTCTGATGTATAACTAATATCTTTTCTTTCGCGTTTTCTTTTTAATGATTTTGTTACAAAGTTTTCAATTGCAAAGGTTCCTATAATCGATAATATAATACTTAATACAATAATTATAAATAAATTAGATGTTAAACTAATATGAAAGGTCGGATCAATTAATCTTGCTGAAGCTTGAGTATAAGGTATTAAAGAAATATCAAGCGAACCAATAAAAACAGAAATTCCATATCCAAAACTAACGCCACAAAATGCTGTTACAATACCCACTAAAGGATTTCTCCCTTTTGCTTGATAAAATATAGCTCCTAAGGGTATTAAAACAGCATATCCAACTTCATTTATTAAGCTTGAAATTGTGGCAATAAATAATAATAGAAAAGTAATAAATTTAGTATTTATTTCTCCAAGATTTCTTTTAATAAAGATATCAAAAAAGCCACTAGATACGGCAACACTTATACCTAGTAGTGATATTAACATCATACTTAATGGGGTAAAACTAATAAAATTTATAGCAGCATTACTAATAATATATTTTACCCCGTCATAACTTAGCATGTTTTTTACAACTACCAGTGTTGACTTTAATTGAATATTATTTAAATCTAATTTATTATACGTTGCTTGAACATCAAAAAAACTAAGAATAGCACTTAATATAATAATAAAGATAGTTAATAAAATGAAAGAGGTGGCTGGATAAAGTTTAAATTTTTTTAATTTCCTTTTACCTGTTTTTTTCATTGCATACTCCTATATAATAATTTTTTTTATTCTTTTGCTTAATTCAATTCTTGGAATCATGACAACATGACCACAATTTAAACATTTTATTTTAATATCAGCACCTAATCTAACGACTTCCCATAGATTAGTCCCACACGGATGAACTTTTTTTAATTCTATTTTAGAACCAATTAATAAATCACTCATAATTACCTACTTATTAGAATCGTTCATAATTTCAAGAATACGATTTAAATCATTAACATTATTAAAAGATATCACTATTTTGTTATTATTTATGATAACTTTAGTACCTAACTTTTCTTTTAATATTTCCTCAACATATTGATATTCAGTGTTTTTAGTTCTCTTTTTAATTATTTGTTTTTTAGAAATTGAAGTTGTTGTTGCTATTTCTTCTAAATCTCGGACATTTAAGTTATCTTGAACCGTTTTATTAGCTAAATCAATAATTGTATTAATATTTCCTAATTTACTTAAAACTCTAGCGTGGCTCATGCTTATTTTATTGTTTATAACTAACTCTTTTACTTGATCTGGAAGCGATAGTAAACCAATCATGTTAGTTAAATGGCTGCGACTCTTCCCTAATCTTTTAGCTAATTCGTCTTGGGTTAAATCAGAGTTTTCTAATATTTGTTTATAAGCTTGTGCTTCTTCAATAGCATTTAAATCTTCTCTTTGAAGATTTTCTAATAAGGCAACTTCCATCATATCTTGATCATCAAAATTTCTAATTATTGCTGGTACTGTATCTAACCCAGCTAAAATAGAAGCTTTTACTCTTCTTTCACCAGCTATAATTTCATAACCTTTGATGCTTTTTTTTACTATTATAGGTTGAATTATACCATGCTCTTTAATAGAATTTGATAATTCCTGAAGAGCTTTTTCATCGAAAGTCTTTCTTGGTTGATATGGATTGCTTCTTAGTTCTTTAACCGGAAGATTTACTATTTCATCGGGAGACGTTTGTTGATAAACTTTCGTTTCTATTTTATCATAATCAATTTGTTCAGAAGTAAACAATTCCTCTAATCCTCTACCCAGAGCTCTTCTTTTGTTATTTTCCATTTCTTTCAATCACTTCCCTTGCTAAGTTTAAATATGCTTCAGAACCTCTACTCTTTGGATCATAAGCAATTATTGGTTTACCATGAGAGGG
>JAAZHK010000044.1 GCA_012510745.1 Mycoplasmatota bacterium | reverse complement strand
TTCTAGGGTAATTGAATCAATATAATCCATATCAACACCAATAGGTATACCACTTGCTAGTTTAGAAACTTTAATATTTAAATTTTCTAATATTGTTTTAATATATAAAGAAGTCGTTTCTCCTTCAATATTAGGTGCCACAGCCATAATAATTTCTTTGCAATTTTCGGTTTTTATTAGGTCTAATAGTTGAGATATATTTATATCTTCAGGATTTATACCATTTAATGGAGAAATTAGATTGCTTAAAACAAAATATTTACCTTTATAAATACCTAATTTCTCAATCGAAAAAATGCTTTTCGGAGAATCGACAACGCATATTATTTCTTGTTCTCTATTAATATCTTTACAAAGACAACATATTTCATCTTCTGAATAATTATTGCATTTCAAACATTTTTTTATTTTTGTGTTAGCGTCATTTAAAAAAGTTAAAAATGTTTTCGCTTGATCTTCATTCATCTCCAAAAAAGCATAAGATAATCTTTCACTTGTTTTTTCTCCTATTCCTGGTAAAAATTTAAAAGCTTTTATTAAATTTTCAATACTTTTAATATACATATATCACCTTATAAAATACCAGGAAGCGAATTATTAAATTTACCTAACTTTGTTTCTGTTTCTGCATCAACCTTTTTAAATAAATCATTAATACTGATTAAAAGAAGATCTGCTAACAATTCTTCATCAATTTTTTGTAAATTTAATTCTTGCGCAAATTCTATTTGTTGGATTTCTTTTTTTCCATTACACTTTATTGTAATATTATTTTTTGTTTCTCTAAAGATAGTGTTATCTATCTCTTCCTTTGCTTTTAACATATCTTTTTGTAAATTTTGAGCTTGTTTCATCAAAGCTTGTATGTTCATATATATTCCTCCTATTTTATTTCGATAAATTCTTCTCCTAATAATGCAATTACTTCTTTGTCATCATTATTCATTGTTTTATTGGTATTCTTTTTAGATTTTATTAACTTTGAAATCGGCGTTTCTTCTATAAGCGTATAGGTTATTCCATTTTGTTTTTTGTTAATATATTCTTTCTTAATTTTTGTCCACAATTGATTATCTATAAAAGCTGTTTTTAATTTCAATTCTAATTCTTTTTTAAAAAAGTCTTCTATATCTATAATATTATCATAAGCCTTATCAACTAAAGAAGCATACGGAAAGCTTATTATAATATGAGTTTTGCTAGCAACTCTTACTCTACCATCTTTCAATATGTTCATTACATTACTATATTTAGAATCATATTTATGATTAATTATGTTAGAAATTTTTTTATTTACTTCGTTTAACAATTCTTTAGATGCTTCTGCTAATGCATTATTAACTCTTATTGATTTAAAATTTTCTTCTAATCTTGGTTCTTTTTCTTCGGCCTTTACTTGTTTTGTTAATTGTCGATCGTTTGTTAAATCTTCTGAAATTATTTCCCGGGAAATAATTTCAGTATTTTTAATAAATTTTATTAATTCAATTTCAAGTAATAATTTACTAGAATTTACGTTTTTCATATTGTAAACTATTGTATTTAATGTTTCAAGTAATAACAAACTTTTATTTTCATCATATTTAGTTATGCCTTCATTCATTAAACTATTTTGTAAATCTATAGTTATCAAATTAATAATATCTTCAATTAATTTTTCTAAACTTTTCCCCTGTTCATCATATAAGTTTAACTTATTAAGCACTGATTTAATATCATTATTAAAAATATAATCAATAAACTCATTCACTTCAGATAATGATAAAATACCATTAATTAAAGAAACATCTTCTAGAACAATTGTTCGTCTGCCGTAGGATATGATTTTATCTAAAAGTCCTATTGCATCTCTCATTCCACCATCCGAGCATCTAGCTATCTCATTTGCAGCATCATCTGTTATTGAAATCTTTTCACTTTTACAAATTTTAATTAGATTATCTTTTATGTGCTTTTCAGTTATTTTATTAAAATTTAAAATTTGGCATCTAGATAAAATAGTTGATGGTAGTTTTTGAATATCAGTTGTTGCTAAAATAAATATTACATTTTTTGGTGGTTCTTCTAAGGTTTTTAATAAAGCGTTAAAGGCTCCTGCTGTTAACATATGAACTTCATCAATTATATAAATTTTATATTTTAATGAGTTAGATATTAAATTTACCTTACTTCTTAATTCCCTTATTTCTTCTACACCGTTATTAGAAGCTGCATCAATTTCTAAAATATCCATTGATTGATTATTATCTATTTCAAGACAATTTTTACATTCATTACAACACTCATGTTTTTTTAAATTTAAACAATTAACATACTTTGCTAATAATTTTGCCATTGTTGTTTTACCAGTTCCTCTTGGTCCATAAAATACATATGCATGTGATATCATATTATTTATTAAAGAGTTTTTAATAATTTTTAAAACAACTTCTTGTCCAACAATATCATCTATCCTTTTAGGACGATATTTCCTATATAATGCTTGATACACAATATCACCACCTGTAATTATATTATAACATTAATTATGTTTTGTACCAATGTAAAAAGATTAATTTCTTTGATGTTTAAAAAAATTTATAATTAGTTCCTCACATTTTTTTTTACATACATTTTTTGTAATTTTAATAGTTGAATTTGAATCAATAGTTTCAATTATTTTTGAATTTAAATTTGTTATATTTGCATCACTTGAAGCACCATATATAACTTCCTTTATACGAGCCTGCTTTATAGCGCTCATACACATAGGACAAGGTTCAAGTGTAACATACATAATGCAATCTTTTAATCGCCAATCTTTCAATTTTTTTGAAGCTTTCATAATAGCATTTATTTCAGCATGATAAACACAACATCTTTTCTTTTCTTTGATATTATGAGATTTAGCAATTATTTTGTCATTTAAAACTATCACTGTTCCTACCGGTATTTCTTTTTTATATTTGTCTTTTTTTGCTTCTTTTATTGCACCAATATTATTCTATAATATTTTTAATTATTTATCAATTATTTAATTAATGTTTCACGTGAAACATTAATTAA
>JAAZHK010000007.1 GCA_012510745.1 Mycoplasmatota bacterium | reverse complement strand
TTCACGATATATATCACCAAATTTTCCATACGCAGAATAACAACAGGAACAACACATCCCTTTAAATAAACATTTATTACACTTTTCTATAGTTTCAGCTGTTCTATTTCTTAACTTAATTATTTCAGGTTTTTTTAACATGTCTTCTATTTTTTCATTCAAAACATTTCCCATAATAAAACTTTCTTCACCTTTAAAACCATCACAAGGAAAAACATCACCATTTGGATTTACCGAGACTAATTCACGAGCAGCACCACACGGATATCTCAAACATATGTAATCTCTAATAGGTGTAAATACATTTTCTTCAAAAATATGTATAGAAAAATTCTCTACATCAACTTCATTTCTCATTTGATGCATTTCTTTAAAACATTTTGCCCATTCACCTATTTTAGTGGTAAGATTGTTTTCTTTTTCTCTTCCTAAGATGTTTACTGGTCTCGGTTTGAAATTCATACCTATTTCATTAAAGTATCTCATTAGTTGCCTAGGATAATGAACATTATGCTGGCCCACAGTACAAACTGCACCATCAATATATATTCCGTTATCTCTTAATTTCTTAATCCCTTTTTCAATTCTATCAAACGCACCTATTCCATCAATGTCTACTCTTGTTTGATCTGTCATTTCTTTTGGTCCATCTAGACTAATTCCAACACTAACATTATATTCTTTTATTAAAGAAATTAAATCTTCTGTTACTAGAATACAATTTATTTCAGTTCTATATTTTACTAGTTTATCATATTTAGATTTTACTTTTTCGACTTTTTGAATAAACATCCTCATTCCAGGGATATTAATAGATGCTTCGCCACCCTGAAATTCAAAAGTTATAACTTTTACTTGTGGCATAGATAACATACTATCTATAGTTGCATCCATAACACTTTCAAGCATATTTTCACCTTTAAAAGGTCCACAATCTGCAAAACAATACTTACATCTTAAATTACACCCAGTTGTTATATTAACCACTATAACACTCGGATAATCAGCAGGAATAGGAAAATCAAATTCCATTTCAGTATGATCTTCATCTTCACATAATCCTCTTATAAATAAACTAAACCATTCCTCATTAGTAAATATATTTTTTTCATATCTTTCGAATTCTTTGTTTGTTAATGCCACCCAGGATCCTAATTCTGGATTTATTAAAATCCGAAAAACTTTATTATCAACCTTTAAAGGAAAAGATTTAACTATTGATAATTTTACAAACTTTTTTTCATTTATAGAAAAATTTGAATCCACTTCAAAATCATCGCAGTTTTTATCAACAGCTAAACCTCTAAAATAAAGTTTCTCCCATTCAATCTCATTAAATTGGTTTTTTTCATACTTAATATAATCAGATTCATTTAACAAATATTCTGCTTTTGTAATTTTGTTTTTTAAAATATAATTATTGCCTTTTTTTTCTACTACAACATTTTTTGATTTATCATATTCACGACTTAACCAAGAACTTCTCATATTTTTCCTCCAAATAAAATATACACAACATAGGATCTTTTATATTTTATTTATGAGTGTGGGTTCCGCATCCATCGTAACCCAACCCTATTTTATTACCGAAAGAAATTTTGATTTTGTTATTAGAAAGTTTAGTTTTAAGGTTTTTAACAATATCGTTTTTAATTGTTATTTTTTTCATAAAAACTCCTCCTTTCTTTTTGTTTACAAAATATAATTTTTATATAAACATAGATTTCCTATGTTGTGAAATAAATTTAAAGAGAGCAAAACTACTATTACTTCGTTTGCCCTCTTTTGAAAGGTTATCTAATGTTAATCTGGGCAAACTCACCCAAAATGTATTTTATTTACAAAATATAATAAAATTTCTAATTGATTTTTATTTTAGCATCTATTATATAAAAAAACTATCTTTTTTATTATTTTTAACACATTACACTTTGGATGCAATCTTCAGGGATATTATGTAATGCTATAGTAAAAGCTAAATAAAAGCCTAATTTTAAATTGTTTGTTGTTGTCATAAAGGTAGCCATCCCCTCTGGAATATTATGAATAATAATAGCCAGCATGGACATAATTCCTACTCTATATAATTGATTGTTGCTTTCATTAGGAAGATATTTATCAATAATAATACCAAACAAAATACCAATAACCATAATAATAGCTATTATTAAAATCTTAGGGAAGTTATTAAAACTATTCAATAATTGATATGCACTAGGTAATAAATCTAATAATGATACTGATATCATAACCCCCATAGCGAAAGATAAAGTTGTTACAATAGTAATGTCTTTGTTTTTATTTTTAACAAAGATTAGGAAACTCCCTAACAAAGTAGAAAGTCCAGCTAAAGTAGTTAAAATAAAAGCATATTTATAATTCATTTAAATCACCAATAAATTTTATGTATTAAATATTAAAAAAAATCAAAAAATTCTTTTTGATTTAATCTAGTTCAATAATGAATAATATTTTGTTTTCTTTGATAATCTTCATTTTAGTATTTGTTTCATAACCTAAGTTTTTACTATATTCCCATGATAAATCAATTTCATAAGCTTCTAAATATTTTTTCTTATTATATGAGTATTCGATTGACTCAATGTTATCAATATTAACATTGTTTACTTTAGGAAGTATTTGTTTTCGTTTACCATCGAGATTGTTTTCTACATATTTATATAAAGTTTCTTCAGCTTTAATAGTAAAGTTATCTTTAATATCAGGATAAATAAATTGAAGACCACCAATATCTGTTTTAGCAATTTTACTATCTAAATCATAAAAATCTACTATAAATAGTTTAGCTATTAAAGAGGCATAAGTTTCATAATTAACCTCTTTTTTATTTAACTCTTCTTCTAACTCCTTAAATATACTTTTATATAATTTTGTTTTATTTTCTGTTAATGTATAACCATATTGATCAATTGATTGAATAACTTTAACTGGTTTCGTTTTTTCTTTATTTCCTGTAAATAGTAAAATAGCTATAATAATTGCTAAAACAACAGTTAGCAACATTACTATAATACTTATACGTACTTTCTTTTTTAATTTCTTCTTAGCCATTTTATTTCTCCTTACTAAAATTTAATAAATTATAATTAATAATATTATTTGAAACTTCTAATAGTTTTTCTGTGTATTCAATATTATTATCAATATAATCACTACTGATAATACTATTAGTAAGAGTTAAATACTCCCCTTTTTGACTATTATAATAAACTGTATTAGTTAACCAATTACTATTTGGAAAAACAACTATATTATCATCTAAATGATTAAAGATATCTTTTCCTAAAGCATATGGATTTTTAAAATTAAACATATTACCTAGTGTAGGTGCAATATCATAAGCTCCCATTACTGACGAGACTTTACGATTAAAGGTTCTTTCTTTGGTCCATATAATAAAGGGGGTGCGACGATTAAGTTCGTAGCTATAACTATTAAAATCAATATAGTTAAGATCAGATTCATCTAATACACTATCACTATCTTTATCATAATTATATAACAAATTCCAATTTGATTTTGATAAACGGGCATCATGATCTCCATAAATAATAATAACTGTATTTTCTAATAAATTATTATTATCCAATTCTTGAATAAATTCACCTATAGCAGCATCAGCATAATGAGTAGATTTAAAATAATTTCCTAATTTAGTTTCTTCCATATAAGGATAAGTCACTACTTCACTAGTTCCATCTGGACTAATAACTGTTTCTTTAATATCTACTGCAAAATTTCCATATTTATCAAGATCATTAAAAGGGGTATGGTTACTTAACATTATCATAGTGCCATAATAAGGACTATGTTTTTCTTTTATATCTAATATGTAATTAATACTTTGGCGGAAAAATGATTTATCAGAAAGACCTAGTCCTACAATATCATCTATTTCAAAACTTTCTTTACTATAGAATTTATTATAACCTAGACTTTTATGCATAACATTACGATTCCAAAAACTACCATTATTACCATGCATAGAGAATGCATAATAACCTTTTTCTTTCAATAATTTAGGAATTGATATATATTCCCTATCAAAATAATTAACAAATACTGTTCCAATACTAGAAGGCATTAAAGAAGTGTTTAATGTAAATTCTGTATCACTACTAGTACCTACACTTACTTGATTATAAAAATGATCGAAGAAAATACCTTCTCTAGCTAAACGATTTAAATTAGGAGTTAATTCCAATCCATTAAAAACTTGTTCCATAGCAGCAGTTTGAATACTTTCTGCATGAATAGCAATAATATTCATTCCCTCAAAAATATTTGTATACATATTGGATTTATATATTGTTGGATTATCAATAAAATATTGATCAAAATTTTCTTTAGCTGAATCATAACCAAACAATGTAACTAGTTTTGGTTCTAAACTCTTAACAGCATCATTTAAATGATAAGTAAAAATACCAAAACGCTTAACTATATATTCTCTATTCCATTGTTTCATAAAGCGACCAACTTCTAAAGAACTTAAATTAATAATAAATAAGCCTGCTAATATTAAGGCTACATATATTGTTTTTACCATCATTTTTTTAGTACTATTTAAACGCTTTTTATCTTTATAATAACCTTCTTTTTTCAATTTATAATAGGTCATAATCATTACAATAGGACCCCATAAATAAATTAAATCTTTAATTTGTAATACATTTTGAGTAACAGCATCCCCTACTTCAACAATAAATTTTGATGTTGCAATTAAAGATATTGAAGAAAATGAAGTGTAAAAAGTATAATATATTGAATTAATTATACATATTAGAGTTAAGAGAAAGGCTACAATTAATAAATATATAAAACGTTTTTTTTGATGATTAGGTTTGATTAAATATACAAAAGAACCAACAAAAAGAATAAAAGCTAGATCAGCTATTAATGGTTTTATAGTAAAAACAGCATCAAAACTTTTCATTGTTAAGATTCTCAATAATAATGAATTTATCAAAATTGTAATAACATAGGTAATAAAAGGTTTATTATTGTCTACATAAGTATTAATTCTCTGCCTAGTTTTTTTAATATATTCATTTATTATTTTATTTTTTTTCATAATACACCTTCTTAATCTTGATTAATTTTCTTATATAAACTAGCATTCATAGCAATACCTAATACAAAAAGGTATGCTAAAAGATAAACCCATAACAATAAAATTAAAACATTAGAAATACTACCATAAAATAGATCATAGTGTACAAAATTAGAAACATATAAGCTATATGCTTTTGTTGCTATTATCCAACTAAAAGTAGTAGCTAAAGCTCCAATAGTTGTTTCTTTACTTTTAATTTTTTTACTAGGTGCCATTGTATACAGAATTTTAATGCCAATAAAGATAAATAATATTGATAAAGGAGTCTTTAAAATATGATACGCCCTACTAATAATATGAATTATAGCTTCTTTTTTAAAAATAGACATAATCAAAGCTAAAATACTATCACCAAAAGCGGGAACTAATAACATAAATAATAACAAAAAAGTAATAACTATAGTCATAATAAAAGACTTAATTCTTTTTTTAATAGTATTAGGATCATCAATAGAATATATAATATTTGTTGCTACAACTATAGAATAGGAACCGTTACTAGCTAAAATAAATGATGATATGATAAAAATAATGTTATTAATATTGGAACCTTTAAATTTAAATAAATCTAATAAAAGATTGGCAACACCAGTAGGTAAACTATTATTAAATAATTGATTTATATCTCCTATAGAAAAAGAAAAACGAGTTATAATAATACTTAATATTGTAATAATAGGAATCATAGAAAGGACAAAATGAAAAGCTATTTGTCCTGGTAAAAATTGCATTTCTACTCTACTTATTTCTTTGAATAATGTTTTAAAGAAGATTTTTATTTTATTTATCATAAATATAACCTATTTATATTCTTCCTTATTTTTATGCATATCTAAAGTAGCTTCGTTTATAGCATCATCAACTGTCTTAATATCATCAACAATCATACTAAAACCAACTGCTGCCCCAAACCCATGTGGTAATTCTTTAAATTCTTTTGATAGTTTTTTAGTGTAAGTAGTTGTTTGTTGCTCAGAATAACCTACTAAATAAATAAGAAACTCATTACCATCTGTTCTAATGATTTCACTGTTTTCTAATTGATTATTAACTAAAATACTGGCAGCTGCAATAATTAATTTATCACCAGCCTCATGTCCATAATTATCATTAACATATTTAACATTATTTAAATCTATAATAATGATAGATTGTGGATATATCGTACTTTCTTCCCATGCCTTAATATTTAAATTTAGATAATTACGGTTTTTTAACGAAGTTAATAAATCTGTATATTTGCGTTTATCATCTATTTTAATTGCTTTTACTCTCTTTTTTCGCCCAATATATAGTAATAATCCTGTAATAAAAATAACTGGTATTAAAATAATAGTTACAACAATTAAATAAGCTTGTTGAAATGTCTTAAAATCGACCAAACTTCCATGTAAACTATTTAAGCCCGTATTTCGATAGCGATAATAAGAATTAGTTTGAATAATATAATTAAATAATTTATAAAAAGGTTCATTTTCTTTTAAAACTTTAAAATTATATTCATTAGTAAAATTATTAACATATAGCAATTGATAATTTTTAAATTTAGAATTATGGTAATAATTATAAACTTCGAAATCAACCACAATAATATCTTTATTTTTATTAACTAATTGCTCAACGCTATTGTAAGTTTCTATTAAAGCTCGACTATTGCCCTTAAAGTAATTATATAGTTGGTTATTATTTAGCATATTTACTTTTTTGTTTTTTAAACTTTCAAAAGTATTAATAATGTAATCACTATTTTTCTTGGCTAAAACAGCATATTTTTCATTAAAAGTCGAGATTGTGTTTAAGTAATTGGAATCTTCTATACCATAATAATCGAAATAAATATCAATTTCCTTATTTGCAATTGCTTGTTTTAATTTTTTAACACTAGAAAAACGTTTATATTCAACTTCTATATCAGCTAATCTAATCATACGATTAATATATTCAGATGCAATCCCCCTAGACTCTCCTCTAACTGTTTTTTCGTATGGGCTGTTTTCGACATAACCATAAATATAACTTTTAGATAAAATATCGACTCTAGTTTTATCGTTTATATTATTTCGCTCGATATAGTAACTAAGCAGCTTCTCATTATAACTATCAACAAAATATTCATCTTTCCATTTAATAAAATATTTTTTGATAATACTATTTAAAATTGTATTATCTTCAGATAAGGTTAAAACTATTTTTTTAGTATATTCTGTAAAATGATAATTAATATAATAATCTGTTGTACCGATTGTCTTATCTAAATATAAAATATTAGGAATAACTAACATAGTTATTTCACCATTATCTAAAGCAGTAAATAATAAATCTATAGAATTATAAGTAGCGTATTTAATATTAGTAACATCTTTTAAATAATAACTTAATTCTCCAGCATCGTTTGTTAAAGTTCCAATTGTTTCATCTTTTATATTATCTATTTCTAATATTTCATTAGCCTTCTTACTAATAATGACATAATTATCTTCATAAATTAAAAGATCTTTATCACTTAAAACAGTATCAGCATTTAATAATCTAATGCGATATTTATTGCTTGTTGGTTCGTTTTCTTTTAAATAAGGTAAAATATTTAATTCTAAAGATGTTTCTTCAGCAAAATTATTTAAAATATCAAAAAATATTCCTTCACCATTTATACCATATATAGGAATATTATTAATAACTTCAATATCAATAATATTGTTTTTATTATTTTCAATCCAACGTTTTTCAGCAATAGTAAAAGATGTTTTAGCTCTTTCATATTGATAATAAATAAGAACTCCGGTAAAAACTAAAAAAGCAACTAGTATGGGAATAATTAGATATAACTTCTTTTTCATTGAATTACCTCTCGATCTTTAGTCCATATATAAATATCCTTTTGGGCATGCTTATAACCAATAATAGGAAAATTGTTTTGAGTTGAATCTTTCTTTTTAATAAATACTTGAAAATCATAATATTTTAGTTGTTTTTCTTCAAAATGCTCTAAAGTAATATTACCTACATCTTTCGCTGTCTTTATATTAGTATCATCCTCAACAGTAATAATTATATTAACTGTTTTACCAATAATATTAATTTCAGAAGTGCTTACTGCTTCTTTTTCTTGCAAAGACTTATTTATTTCATTAATTAAATCTTGTTTAATTGGAACTTCTTTAATGCCCTCTAGTCGATTTCCATAAATAACACCATTACTAGGCATAAGTAATTGATAAGCTTGATATAGAATAAAAGTTGTTACGATAAAAATGATTATTACTATAATAACAAATTTATTTTTCTTAATAAATTTCATTTTTTCATCTCCTAATCTTGTAGAATAATTATACAATAATTTGTGAACATTAGCAAGATACTATTATGTTAGTAATTGGAAAAAATCATCTTCATTAATAATAGGAATATCTAATTCTTTTGCTTTTTGATATTTACTGCCAAAATTGTCACCGACTATTAAATAAGAAGTTCTTTTACTAACATTATCCGTAACAGATCCCCCAGCAGAGATTATTTTAGCGGTTATTTCATCTCTATTCATTGAAGATAGTGTCCCCGTTATAACAAAAGTTTTATTAACTAGTGATTTATTTAAAGATGTAGAACCTAAATAATTAAAATTAAGACCATTTTCTCTTAATTTATTGATTTGAATTAAATTATCTTTATTTTTAAAGTAAGTTGTTAAGCTTTCAGCAATAATATTACCTATATCAGGAATTTGTAATAGTTCTTCTGTAGATATATTAATAATTTCATCTAAATGTAAATATTTTTTAGCAATAATTAATGCAGTTTTTTCCCCTACATGAGGAATACCTAAAGCAAAAAGTAGTTTTTCTAATGAACGGCTTTTACTATTTTCAATAGCACTTAATAAATTATCAATTGATTTATATCCAAATCCTTCTAATTCTATTAAGGTTTCTTTTTGATCTTTTAATATATATATATCTGATATATTAGTAATTAAACCTAAATTATAGAAAATCTCGATAATATTTTCTCCCAGCCCTTCTATATTCATAGCTTTACGGCTAGTAAAATGAATTAGATTATTTATTTTTCTAGCATCACAATCCGAATTAGGGCAATAAAAATCTACTTGATTTTCATATTTAACTAATTTGGTATGACAAATAGGACATTGTTTAATCATTTTAAATGGTTTTTCAAAACCTGTTCTTCGGTTTGTTTTTACTTCAACTACTTCCGGTATAACATCCCCTGCTTTTCTAATAGATACTATATCTCCTATTTTTAACTTTTTATCGTTAATAAAATCTTCATTATGTAGAGTTGCTCTTCTTATTGTTGAACCTGCAACTAAAACAGGATCCAATACTGCATTAGGTGTAATTTTACCAGTTCGCCCAACAGTAAAAACAATATCGTTTAATTTGGTCAAAACTTCTATAGCGGGAAACTTATACGCTGTTGCCCATTTTGGAGATTTAGCAGTATAACCTAAATTTATTTGATCTTGAATATCATTTATTTTAATAACTATTCCATCAATTTCATAAGATAATTTATCTCTTAATTTACTTTGTTTTTTAATAAATTCTAAAACTTCTTCAATTGATCCAACTAATTGAGATTCATCATTTATCTTAAAACCTAATTCTTTCATAAATTTCAAGGCCTCAAAATGAGTTTTTAAGCCGTAATCTAATGGATTAGGTAGATGATAAATAAAATTATTCAGTTTTCTTTCATTAGTTATTTTAGCATCTAATTGGCGAATTGATCCAGCAGCTGCATTACGTGGATTTTGAAATAAATTGATCCCTTTACTTAAATTGGTTTTATTTAAATCTTCAAAAACCTTTTTACTCATATATATTTCCCCACGAACAGTAATATCAATGTTTTTAGTTAATCTAAGTGGGACACTTTTAATTGTTTTAACATTATTAGTTATATCTTCTCCTACTATTCCATCGCCTCTAGTAGCCGCTTGAATTAATAATCCCTTTTGATAAATTAAGGATACTGCAATGCCATCAATTTTTAATTCACAAACATAAGTAGGATTAATTTTTTCTTTTTTTATTTTTTGATCAAAAAGTAAAATTTCTTTTTCATTAAATACATTACTTAAAGATAACATAGGTTTTTGGTGATGAACTTTATTAAAACCAGTTAACACTGTACTGCCTACTCTTTGAGTCGGAGATGTTTCTCTAATTAATTCTGGATGCTCTTCTTCTATTTTGTACAATTCTTTTAAATATTTATCATATTCTTGATCAGTTATTATCGGATTATCTAAAGTATGATAATGATAATCTGCCTCTTTTATTATTTTAATTAAATCATCATATCTTTTTTGCATTCTTTACTCCTTATCAATTTTTTGCATATACTTATAATTTTTTATCATTTTTTTAACTCCGTTTTTTTGATTAAATGCTACTGTAACTAAGGTATTGCTAACCTCAATGACTATTCCTTTACCAAAGGTTTCATGATATACTAAATCGCCTGTTACATAGTCTGTCTCTGTTTTATTAAGATAATCTTCTTTCTTAATGGTCGTTTTTTCTTGATAATTGGGCATATCAATTAAAGATGAATCAATTTCATTAATAAATCGACTAGTAGGATTAACACTTTCCCTACCATAAAGCATTCTTCTTCTAGCATTAATTAAATATACCTTTTTTCTAGCCCGAGTAATAGCAACATAACACAATCTTCTTTCTTCTTCTAATTGTGAAGATTCCATTAAAGAATTAATATGAGGAAATATTCCCTCTTCTAATCCTATTATAAAAACATAATCGAATTCCAAACCTTTTACTGAATGAACAGTCATTAAATTAATACGATCATAGTCATCTTTATACTCTGATTTATCACTAACTAAACTTACTTCTAATAAAAAATCCTCTAATGATATTAATCCTTCTCTTTCTTCAAAAGATTTAGTAATAGATTTAAATTCTTCTAGATTTTCTAATCTAATATCTGCTTCTAAAGTTTTGGTTTTTATTAATTCTTCTTTTAGACCACTAGCGTTTAATACTTTATCAATTAATTCAGTTAAAGTGATTTCATCTTTAATCTTTTTTAAGGATTCTATCATTTCTTTAAATAAAAGCTCCTTACCGCTGTCTATAATCTCATAAATACTTTGATTTTTCTCATTAGCGCGATTAATTAATTCGGTAATCTTTTTTTCTCCAATGCCCCTTCTTGGAGTATTAATCACACGTAGTAAACTAATATTATCTTTTTCATTATGAATTAATCTTAAATATGC
>JAAZHK010000043.1 GCA_012510745.1 Mycoplasmatota bacterium | reverse complement strand
GTATCAGGCTTTAATTTAGAAATTTCCAAATTAGAAATTTATAATTTTATTGAAAATTTTGGTATTTCAATTGCAACTAAATTACCTGATACTATTATTAAAATTTTAAGTATTATTTTTAACGGGGGCATAACAATAGGCATAGGTTTTATGATTGGTTTTTATATGTTAATTAATTTTCATAATGTTAGACGTCAAATACTAGGATTTATTCCTAAAAAATGGCAAAATGGTTCAATATATTTGACTGATAAATTAAATGTAACATTACGTAATTTTGTTCACGGTACTTTTACTATTTCTATAATAGTATCTATTATTTCTTCAATAGGTTTTATGATTGCAGGCTTAAATGCACCAGTATTATTTGGTTTATTTGCAGGATTTACTAATATAATTCCTTATATAGGACCTTATATAGGGGCTATACCAGCTGTTATAGTAGGTTTTTCTATTAGTCCTTTAGCAGGAATTATAACTTTAATAGTAGCTGTATTAGTTCAAATGTTAGACTCTATAATGTTACAACCAATTATTATGGGCAAAACTATGAAATTGCATCCTGTAACCATCATGATTGGTTTATTGATATTTGGATCTTTTTTTGGTATAATTGGTATGATAGTGGCAACTCCGATTATATCTATTTTAAAGATAGTGTGGAATTTTATTAATGAAAAATATTCTATTATTGAAAATATTACAGGTAATGAGGAATAGATTAGATATAAAAAAAACCCAATAGGCTAGTGATATTATTATAATAACCTAGTGGTGGTCTTTTATTTTATAGGAGATTATATGAAAATAGTTAATAAAAATCCTAAAATTATTATGATATCTGGTAAAGCTCGCCATGGTAAAGATACTGTTGCGATGATTATTAAAGATTATTATGAACAATTTAATAAAAAAGTTGTTAATTTACAAATTGCTAATTCAATTAAAAGATATGCTCAAATTATTAGTAATTGGGATGGTAATGAAGAAACCAAACCAAGAGAATTTTTACAGTATTTAGGAACTTCAATTATTAGAGAAAAAATAGATAATAACTTTTTAATTAAACAATTAATTGAGGATATCAAAGTCTATTCATATTTTTTTGATATTGTTACTATATCAGATGTTCGTTTAATAAATGAAATTAACATGATTAAAGAAAATTATAAAAATAATAATCTTTTTAAAGTAATAAGATCTAATTTTAATAATGGATTATCTAAAGAACAACAAAATCATATAACAGAAATTGAATTAGATAATTATAATAGTTTCGATCAAATTATTTATAATGATAGCGATATTGCAACATTAAAAAATAAGATTTATCAAATTCTTAAGGAGTTGAAATAAATGGATTTAAGAGAAAAATTTGTAAAATATTTTGAAGAACAAGATCACGTTTATCTTCCTAGTGCTCCTGTTATACCAGAAAATGATCCTACTGTTTTATTTAATACTGCAGGAATGCAACCTTTGGTACCATATTTAAAAGGTGAAAAACATCCTTTAGGTAAAAGATTAGTGAATTATCAAAAATGTATTAGATTAACTGATTTAGATTTAGTTGGTGATTCTACTCACCATACTTTTTTTGAAATGCTAGGTAATTGGAGTTTAGGTGATTATTTTAAAGAAAAATCGATTAAATATAGTTTTGATTTTTTAACTCGTATTTTAAAGATTGATCCTAATTATTTAGCTGTATCTATTTTTAAAGGTAATGATTTTGTATTTAAGGATATAGAATCAGAAAAAGAATGGTTAAAGCAAGGAATAAAAAAAGAACGTATTGTTTATTTAGGCGAAGAAGATAATTGGTGGCCTAATATGGAAAGTTATGGTCCTTGTGGACCAGATACCGAAATCTTTTATTGGCGTAGTAAGGATGAGGTTCCTATTAATTTTGATCCTTATGATTCTCGTTGGGTTGAAATTTGGAATAATGTTTTTATGGAATATAATCATAATGAAAATGGAACTTATACAGAATTAAAATCAAAAAATGTTGATACCGGAATGGGTTATGAAAGAATGGTTACCATATTAGAAGGATTAGAAGATAATTATAAGAGTTCTGTTTTTAAAAATATTATAGCTGAGATTTGTAAAATTTCTAATTTAAATTATGATGATCCAAAATATACTAAATCTATGAGAATAATAGCAGATCATATTAGAACAGCTGTTTTTATAATAGCAGATGATTCTTTAATTAAGCCTTCAAATACTGATCAAGGATATATTTTACGAAGATTAATTAGAAGAGCAATTAGATATGCTAATATTTTAAACATTGATATTAATAGTGATTGGGATATAAAACTTGCTAATATTGTTATAGATCAATATTGTCCTTATTATGAAGAATTATCAAGAAATGCTAGTGTTGTTCAAGAAGTTTTAATTAATGAAAAAGTCAAATTTAATCGTACTTTAGAAAAAGGTTTAAGAGAGTGGAATAAGATTATTGGGCAACTTTCTGATAATAAAATAAATAAAGATATTGCTTTTAAATTATATGATACATATGGATTTCCTATTGAGTTGACAATAGAATTAGCTTATGAGCATGGTTTTAAAGTCGATGAAAAGGGATTTTATGATAAATTTAAAGAACATCAATTAATTTCAAAAGTTGGTGCTAAACAAAAGTTTCAAGGAGGTTTAAGCAGTACTAGTGATGTTAATATTAAATATCATACGGCAACTCATTTACTTAACGCAGCTTTAAAAAAGGTCTTAGATTCTTCGGTTCATCAAAGAGGAAGTAACATCAATGAAGAAAGAATGCGTTTTGATTTTTCATGGCATCAAAAAGTAACTGAAGAACAATTAAAACAAATTGAGAAATTAGTTAATGAATATATCCAAGCTAAAATACCAATTATTAAAAAAGAAATGTCTAAAGAAGAAGCTCTAAAATTAGGAGCTGAAGCTATGTTTTATAAACAATATGCTGATACTGTATCAGTATATCAAATAGGCGATATTTCTATGGAATTATGTGGTGGTCCTCATGTAACAAATACTAGTGAATTAGGTACTTTTAAAATTATTAAAGAAGAAGCATCTTCTAGTGGAGTAAGAAGGATTAAGGCGATCCTAAAATAAGGAAGTGATATTTTGTATTTATTAGTAAGTGATGATTATTTTATTACCTCTTATAGAATAAATGAATTAATTGATAAATATCCAAAAGCAGAGATTATTAGATTTGATTTAAATGAAGATGTTTTTAAAGAGGTTCTTGATACCTTAAATACTTTTAATTTATTTAATGATAAACGAATATTAATAATATATAATTGTGAAAATATTACAGAAATAAATAATTTAGAAAAATATTTTAATAACCCTAACAAAGATAATATTTTATTAATGATTGCTAATAATTTAGATGAGAGAAAAAAGATTACTAAAATCTTAAAAAAACATTTGAAAGAACTAGATAATAAAGTAAATATTGATCAAATTATTATTGATAAATTAGATGATTTCAAAAGGGATAAAAAGACTAGGGATTATTTTATTAATTATTGTAATTATGATAATTATAAAATAATGAATGAATTAACTAAATTAAAATTATATAATTATGATAAGCAAATTATAACTATTGAAGACATTAATAAAATAACTCCTAAAAGTATTGATGATAATATCTTTCATTTAGTTGATTATATTATTAAAAAGGATAAATCCAAATCTTTAGAAATTTATAATAATATTATTTTGTACGGAGAAGAGCCAATAAAGATTATGATTATAGTAGCTAATAAAATTAGATTAATTTATCAAGTTAAAGTTTTGTTGAAAGAATTAACTTTAGAAGAAATAGCTAAACATTTAAACTCTCATATTTATCCTATTAAATTAGCTAAAGAAATAAGCTATAGCTATAGTGAACAAGAGTTAATAGAATATTTAACTAAATTAAGTGAATTAGATATTAAAATTAAACAAGGTCAAATTATGGCTGATATAGGATTTAAATTGTTTATATTAGAATTGTAGAAAGGAAGTAAAAAATATGCCAACTTTTTTAACTGGATTAAAACCAACTGGTGATTTAACACTTGGTAATTATATAGGAGCGATTACACCTTTAATAGAAAGGCAAAATAATGATGATAATAAAATATTTTTATTTGTTGCTGATTTACATGCTTTAACTATTTATCAAGACCCAAAAGAGTTAAGGAAAAGAATTAGAAACTTTATTGCTATGTATATTGCTTGTGGAATTGATCCTGGTAAAGTAACTATTTATATTCAATCTGAAAATGAATATATTCCAGCTATTACTTGGTTATTAGAATGTACTACTCAATATGGCGAAGCCTCAAGAATGATTCAATTTAAGGAAAAAAGCCTCCAAAATAAAAACTTTTCAGTTGGTCTTTTAACTTATCCTGTTTTAATGACAACAGATATTTTATTTTGTGATGCCCATTTTGTACCAGTTGGAATTGATCAAAAACAACACGTTGAATTAGCTAGAATTATAGCTCATCGTTTTAATACTAAATACGGAAAAACATTTATTTTACCAGAAGCTATTATAAATGAAACAGGAATGAAAATTACTGATTTAAAAGAACCTACTAAAAAAATGAGTAAATCGGATATAAATCCAACAGGAGTTATTTCACTATTTGACGATATGAATACTATTCGTAAAAAAATTTCTAAAGCTGCAACAGATAGTGATTCAAAGATTAAATATGATTTAAAAAACAAACCTGGTATTTCTAATTTAATAAATATAGCTGTATTTATGAGTGGTAAAAAAATAGATGAAATTGAAAATCTTTTTGCTAATAAATCTTACGCAGAATTTAAAAACTTTGTTGCTGATCAAGTCGTTAATAAATTAGAACCTATTCAAAAAAAGTATTATCAATTATTAAATAATCAAGAATTAGATAAAATATTAGATAAGGGAATCTTTGAAACAAAACAAATTGCAAAAACCAAATTTGAATTAATGAAACAAAAGATGGGGTTAGAAAGATAATAAAAAGGCCATTACATAATAATGGTCTTTAATATTCGCGTTGTATTTTTAAAATTTAGTTTAGCTATTTCAGTTAATTTTTCTTGGCCATATTTAGCAACTATTTCTTCTCCAACTTGATCAACTATTGCAGAAGCACCTTTAGGTAAAATGATTTGTAAATCGTTACTTAATTGGTCCATAGCCTTTAAAAAAAGAAAACGACTAATAATAGATGCAACAGCAACTGCTAAATTCTTATCTTCGGCTTTTGTGAGAAAAACAATATTTTTTTGAATGTTAGGACTTTCTACTAAATATTCATAATATTTTACTTCTTTAGCAAATTCATCAACGATAATGTAATCATAATTTATCATCTCTTCATTAATTAATTGATATAAAACTTTATTGTGTAATATTGCTTTAATTTTATTCATATTTTGTTCTTTACTATGTTTTTTATTATACTCTTTATTATTGATAATAATACTTCTATATTTTATTCTTTTTATAATATCTTTAGTTATTTTTAAAATCTTATCATCATCTATTTTTTTAGAATCTCGTATGCCTAGACTTTCTAAATAGGGGATGTCTTTTTTATTTACATAAGCCGCTGTAACAACAATGGGACCAAAATAATCTCCAGTACCAACTTCATCAGATCCAACAGCACTACAATAATAATAATTCTGACTATTAGCTTTTTCTCCTTTAAGTGTTTGTCCATCTATTTCTTTCCACATGTTGGCATCAATATCAGCACTGGTACCTTGAAACATTATTTTTCCAGATTCATAAAGAGTTATAATAGTATCTTCTTCATCAGCTTGAAAAACAGCATAAGGAGGTGTTTTTTCTCTTTTTTTATTTTTATAATAATCTATCATTTTCTTTTTAGTTTCTTCACTGACTTTTATGACTATATTCATTGTATCACCTATTATTATTATAGCATATTTTATTAAAATAGTTTATAATATTAATATATAGTAAGAAAGGAGTAAATTAAATGTTATTGTTTTATAATATTATTGATGTAGTCATTATTTTATTAATATTAGCTATAGCTATTGTTGGCTTAAAAAGGGGGGTTATTCTTCAAACTGTAATGTCAATAGGTACGTTGATAGCGTATATATTAGCTTTTTATTTAAGTATACCTTTATCTCGCTTTTTTAATTTAAATTTACCTTATTTTAAATTTATAGGTAGTTTTAAAAACATTACTGTTTTAAATATTATGTTATATCGTATTATTGCTTTTATTTTAATATTAGTGATAATATTAATTGCTTTAAATATCATTATTAAAATAGCAAGCAAAGTGGAAAAAATATTAAAGTTTACTATAGTATTAGGCATTCCTTCCAAAATTTTAGGTTTTGTTTTAGGATTAATTGAGGGTTATGTATTAATTTATATCTTATTATTTATAGTTACGCAACCAAATTTTAATATGGATTTTATAAATGAATCAAAATTAACACCTATTATTCTAAATCGTACCCCAATTTTATCAAATATTGCTAGTCAAATGAATAAAGCTGTTAATGATATTTATAATATAAAAGATAATTTCCAAGGCGATATTAATACAAGTAATTTAAAAACTTTAGATATTATGTTACAATATAATATAACAACTAAAGAAGAAGTTATGGCTATTAAAGATAAGGGTAAGTTAAATGATATTACCAATATCGAAAGTATTTTAGAAAAATATTAGGAGGAAAAATGATTAATTTAACCAATGAAAATTTTAATGAACTTATTAGTCAAGGAGTAGTATTAGTTGATTTCTCAGCTTCTTGGTGTGGACCTTGTCGTATGTTAAGTCCCATACTAGAAGAATTATCAAAAGATAGTACTTTGAAAGTTATTAAAGTTGATGTTGATCTTCATAACAATTTAGCTCAACAATATACAATAATGAGTGTACCAACTTTAATGTTGTTTAAAGATGGAAAAACGATATCTCAAAAATCCGGTTTTATGTCCCTTGAAGATCTTCAATCATGGATAAAAAGTAGTATATAAAAATTGATTATAAAATTTTATAATCAATTTTTTTTATTTGCAATATTTTTAATAGTTCTTCAGGGATACAGGCTATATAAGTAATCCTTTCTTGATAAATAATATCTTTAATATCTTTTTTCTCTAATATCTCATATATAATTGTTTTTTGTTCATATGGTATAGTTAATTCGACATTAATATATCTTATATCTTTTATGAGATTAGTATTTTTAATTACACTACTACTAGCTTTGTTGTAAGCTCTATATAAAGGTCCTGTTCCTAATTTTATTCCTCCAAAATATCTGATTACTATAATTAAAATATGATTTAAATTTTTCTTAATAATATTATCTAAAATAGGTGTACCTGCAGTTCCACTAGGTTCATTGTCATCACTACATTTAATTAAATTATCTATTTTATAAGCATAACAATAGTGATCGGCTTTTTTATATTGCTTCTTCATATCATTTAAATATTTATCAATTTCTTTTAGTTGATAAACTTTTAAAATATGGGTTATAAATCTCGAGTTTTTAATTATTATTTCATTTTGATCATTATTTATAATAGTTTTCACTTTTATCACCATTGTAATTATAACTTTAT
>JAAZHK010000042.1 GCA_012510745.1 Mycoplasmatota bacterium | reverse complement strand
TGCAACTCCATATAATAATCCTATTGTATTTTGGTAATCTCCATTTTCTTCGTTAGGATTCCCTTTTCCTCTTACAGCTATATAATTCATTTTAGGAATATCTACTATACTTGGTTTATTTTTAGGCATATAAAATTCTTTATATTCTTTTTTATAATCAAATGCCATTATTATCATCTCTCCTAGAAATTACTATTTGTCTTTCTCTTACAGTTATAATTATACCATGAAAAAAGGATTTTCATCCTTTCATTTATTTCGCAATATTCCTTAAATCACGAATATAACTTTTCATATAACAATATCTACTATTATATTTTCTTTTAATCGTAATTTTTTATATTGATGATGTTTGCTTTCATATTCCTTAACATCATCTTTTGTAATTATTAATTTAGTTATTAAAACTACTTCATTTGATGACTTTCCACAATTTAACTTAAAAATAAATTTATTTTTTTCTACTATTACTTTACTAAATAATCCCTCAATTATACAATCTGATATACAGCTATTATCATTTGTAATATCTGATTGTATAATTTGTTTTAATTCATTTAATTTGTTTAATAAATTATTGTCTTCATTAGATTCTTCTACATTTAATTCTACTATTTTCAATTTAGTAGATTGTATATTTTTTTCTAATTCATTTTGTATCCCTTTATTTTGATTCATAAGCTCTTCTAAAACATCAAAGTTAATTTGTTTATTCTTACTTAATTCTCTAATTTTAATTGTTTGAGCATGACTAGGAGTTGCATCATTATACTTTATTGTTTCATAAACTAATTGTTGTTCCTCTTTAGTTAAGTAAGATAATTCTACAGCAGGTTTTATTCCCATCGTTAGATGTGTTCTTTTATCGTATTTAACTGTATTATCAACTAATTTTATTAATTCAGGAATAAGATTAGTAAGTCTAATATATCTCTTTATTTGTGTAGCACCATCATTAGAAACTGATGCTAATAATTGATCACTTCTTAACTTCGGACCCTCAGGGTCCTTTGTTTTTCCTTGATGCTTAATAGCATCCATTTTCATCTTATAAGCAAATGCTTTCTCACTTGGTAGAATCTTCTCTCGATAAATATTTGAATCTACCATTTGTATAATTGCTTCATCATCTGAAATGTCTTTTACTATTGCTTCTATCTCAGTATAACCTAATAATTCATAAGCATGTTTTCTTCGATGGCCTGATATTAACTCATATCTATCATTCTTTTTTCTAACTACAATAGGATTAAGCAAACCATTAATTTTAATACTATCTATTAATTCAAATAAGGCTGTATCTTCTTCTACAAGAAATGGATGATTTTTAAATGAATCTATATTTATAACATCAATCTTAACTATTTCATTCATTTTGTTTCCTCCTTAATATCGAAGTTTAACTTCCACTCTGTATATTCCTCAAAAGTTATTTCTCTTCTTAATCTCTTTTGCCTCATAATATTCCAACTATCAATTGATTTATATATTAAACTTGTATATTTCTCATCAACAATAGCAACTTTTGAAATATCAATCATATAATTAGGAATAATTTCTTCCATCCACATTAAAATATATATAATGTCAGTTGGTTCTTTAAAGTCATAATGCTTTATGGCATTAATATTAACATTTAGAATATGTGCTATTTCCATTGTTCTTTCATCTTTTGGATTCCTACCACCTTTTTCATATCTAGTCATAGTTCTTCTTTTACATTCTCCAGTAATTCCTAACTTATCAGATACTTCATCCTGGCTCATATGTCTAAATTGTCTTACAAATGCTATTCGTGAACCTTGAGACAAATCATGTAACTTAGGTTTCATATACATCAATCGCACTTTTTACACCTCCAATTTCTTGTCGCACAATACTGTTCAAAACAAATAAAAAGACTAAGTTGTACGACATATAAGTCAACTTAGTCTTAATTTTATATATTAGTCTTACAAGATAAATTCCTATAAGAATTACAATATTCGTTATTAAACGGTATATTGCTAATTAGTTTTGCTTCCCAGCTTTGATTGCAGCTTGTGCTGCTGCTAATTTAGCAATAGGAACTCTAAATGGTGAACATGATACATAATTAAGTCCTACTTGATGACAAAACTCAACGGTAAATGGATCTCCTCCGTGTTCTCCACAAATCCCTAATTTAATATTAGGACGTGTTGTTTTTCCTTTTTCAACAGCTAGTTTTACTAATTCACCAACACCTTCAATATCAATTTTAGCAAAAGGATCAAATTCAAAAATTCTTTTATTATAATATTCTTCTAAAAATTTAGTAGCATCATCACGAGAAAATCCAAAAGTCATTTGAGTTAAATCATTAGTGCCAAAAGAGAAAAACTCTGCTTCAGTAGCAATTTTATCAGCTGTTATAGCTGCCCTTGGTATTTCAATCATAGTACCTACTGTATAAGTTACATCTACATTAGATTCTTTAATAATCATATCTGCTGTTTCACAAACAATATTTTTAACATATTTAAGTTCTTTTACTTCCCCAACTAAAGGAATCATAATTTCAGGTATAATATTTTTTCCTTCTTTATGTAATTCGATTGCCGCTTCAATAATAGCTCTTGTTTGCATTTTAGCTATTTCAGGATAAGTTACTGCTAAACGGCAACCACGGTGACCCATCATTGGATTAAATTCTTTTAATGATTCAATACGTTGTTTTAAATCAGAAGAAGTTATTTCTAATTCTTTAGCTAAAGTAGTAATTTCATTATCAGTATGAGGCAAAAACTCATGTAATGGAGGATCTAAGAATCTAATAGTAACTGGATAGTCTTCCATAGCTTTAAATAAGCCAATAAAATCATTTCTTTGAATAGGTAATAATTTTGCTAAAGCCTTTTCTCTTTCTTCAACAGTTTCAGCAGTAATCATTTGACGCATTATAAAGATGCGATCTTCTTCAAAAAACATATGTTCTGTACGACATAAACCGATTCCTTCAGCACCAAATTTACGAGCTACTAAAGCATCTTTTGGAGTATCAGCATTTGTTCTTATAGTTAAAGTTCTTATTTCATCGGCCCAGGCCATAAAAGTTTCAAAATCTCCCGAAATAGTTGGTTCTATTGTTTTAATAGCTTCTGCATATACATTACCAGTAGAACCATCTAAACTCATCCAGTCGCCTTCTTTTAAGGTTGTTCCATCTTTTAAAACTAGTTTTTTACTTTCTTCATCAATATTTATTTCACTGCAACCACACACACAGCATGTTCCCATTCCTCTAGCGACTACTGCTGCATGCGAAGTCATCCCACCACGAATAGTTAAAATACCGCGAGCTAGATTCATCCCTTCAATATCTTCTGGAGATGTTTCTAAACGCACTAATAATAAATCTTTTTCACCTGCTTGGTAAGCTTTGGTAATATCTTCAGCAGTAAAATAGATTTTCCCATTAGCTGCACCAGGGGAAGCAGCTAATCCTTTCGCTACTACTTTAGTAGCTTTTAAACTTTCAGGGTCAAAATTAGGATGTAATAATTGATCTAATTGTTTTGGTTCTACTTTTAATACTGCTTCTTCCTTAGTAATCATGCCTTCATTAACTAAATCAACTGCTATTTTTAATGCTGCATCAGCTGTTCGTTTTCCATTTCTTGTTTGCAACATAAATAATTTTCCGTTTTCAATAGTAAATTCCATATCCTGCATATCACAGTAATGTTTTTCTAAAATACCAGCAATATTTGTAAATTCTTCATATACTTCAGGCATAATATTTTTAAGAGTAGAGATAGGTTCAGGAGTTCTAATACCTGCTACTACATCTTCTCCTTGAGCATTCATTAAATATTCACCGTATAATTTAGCTTCCCCAGTAGATGGATTTCTGGTAAAAGCAACACCAGTTCCTGAGGTTTCACCACGATTACCATAAACCATTTCTTGAACATTAACAGCAGTTCCCCATGATGCCGGTATATCATTTAATCTTCTATAAGTGTTTGCTCGTTCATTATTCCATGACCTAAAAACTGCTTTTATACTTTCCATTAATTGTTCCTTAGGATCTTGTGGGAATTCTTTACCAGATAAATCTAAATAATTTTGTTTAAAAATTTTAGTTATTTCTTTCATATCTTCAGCTGTTAAGTCACTATCTTTTGTTATGTTTTTATCTTCTTTAATTGTATCTAATAGTCTTTCAAAAGATGCTTTTGGATAACCTTTAACAACATCAGCAAACATTTGAATAAAACGACGATAAGAATCATATACAAATCTGGGATTATTAGAAACTTTTGCAAATTCTTCGGCAACTTGATCATTTAATCCTAAATTAAGTACAGTATCCATCATCCCCGGCATACTTGCTCTAGCTCCACTTCTAACTGATACTAATAAGGGTTTATCAGCATCGCCTATCTTTTTACCCGTTAATTTTTCTAATTCTGCTAATTTAGCAAAAATCTCTGCTTCTATTTCTGGAGCAATTGTTTCATTGTCGTCATAATAACGTGTACAAGCTTCTGTAGTAACTGTAAAACCACTTGGAACTGGTAAACCTATATTAGTCATTTCCGCTAAATTAGCTCCTTTTCCTCCTAATAAATTTTTTAAATCTTTGTTTCCTTCACTAAAGGAATAAACATATTTCATAAATTAATCCTTTCTATAGCTTTTTAGCCATTACCTAATTAGTATAACAAAAAGAAAAAAAG
>JAAZHK010000006.1 GCA_012510745.1 Mycoplasmatota bacterium | reverse complement strand
CTTTTTTTTTCAGAAATAAGTTCATACCAATCCTTTAGTTCTTGTAAAGCATAATTTAAAGAATAATAAATAACTGATATATTTTTAATTAATAAAAAACAACTGGGTGCCATATAAATATCATTAATAATAATATCTTCTAATTTTTGATAATATGTCTTACTATTATTAATTTTTAAAATCAAATTCTCATATATCTCTTTAATTTTATCTAAATCGATTTCTTTATAAAAAACTGTTTTAGCATGTAGATTTCCCATTAATAAAGCTAAATCTTCAGCTTTTTGCTCATTAGGAATTTCTATTCCTTCAATATAAGGAGTAATATAATAATCATCAGGATCAGGATTAAGAGCTTCTAAAATATTAGAAAAATTTCTAGATAATAAATAACGATGAATATTAATATTAGTCGATTCTTTTCTTTTTTTCAAGACAAAACGCCCTTTATCCGTATCAACTATTATTACATTATCTTTAATAATATAACGATAAGGATTAAGAGCATGTTTTTTTAAAATTTCACGTGTTTCATTCATTAGTATAATTTGGAATAATTATTTTTGAACCAACTTGAACATTTTCTAAGTCATTATAGTTTTTTAATTCTTCAAGAGTTACCTGATATTGATTTATTAAATCCTCTATAGAATCACCTGAACGCATAATATATACTGAATAAGTAGCAAAAGATTCATCATTATCAGATAAATTAGCAAACAAAGAATCTATTTTACCATCTGTTACAATTTCTTCATCACGCAATTCTTCTTTTAAAACAGCTTCTTCTTTTTTTAAAGTCTCGCTTATCTCTTCAATTTCCCCTTCTTCAAAGCTTTCTTCAATTTCTTCTTGTTTCTTTTCTAATATTTCTTCATATGATAATCCTTCTATGCTTAATTCAATATTCAATTTAATAGTATTATTATTTAATAATTCATAATAAAAATCATCAATAATAATTTTAGCATTATTAATATCATATTTATCATCTATAGTTATTAAAACAGGAATCTTTTCATCAAAATTTTCTTGAAGAACGCTAGTTTCAGAAACTTTATAAGTACCTCCTAAAAGAAAATCTCCAACAATATTTTTATCAGTAGTAAAACTTAAATTATGTTCTAAAGATATACTGGTTATCTCATTAATCATCGTTTTTAATTGCAATTCTTTTACAAATGGTATTGTTTGTTTCATTATATCCCTCTTTTCATTTAACTATATGACTAAAAAAAATACTTATTACAAAAAAATGTTTTATAAAAAACATTTTTTGTAATTATTTATCTTTAAATAAATCATTATATATTTCTATATAATTACTCACTAGTTTAATTTTTAGTGTCTTTTTAATGAAGTTATCTATTTCTTCTAAATCTTTTTCATTAGCTTTGGGAACATATACTTTTTTAATACCACTGCGATGCGCCGCAATTAATTTTTCTTTTAACCCACCTATTTGTAAAACTCTTCCTTGTAAAGTTATTTCTCCTGTCATTGATATATTAGTTTTAACTGTTTTTTTTGTAAATAAAGAAATTAATGCTGTAGTTATAGCAATCCCTGCACTAGGTCCATCTTTAGGAGTAGCCCCTTCAGGCATATGAATATGTAGATCTTGAGCAAAAAACTCTATATCAATATTAAATAAATCACTATTATTTTTAATATAACTTAAAGCTATATTAATGGATTCTTTAATAACATCACCTAATGAACCCGTTAAATTAATATTGCCTTTTCCATTATATTTAATCGTTTCTATAGGGAAAATCTCCCCTCCAAAGGGAGTATAAGCCATTGCATTAACAATTCCAATATAATTATTAACCTCATTATTAAAATGATTGTATTTATATTGACCTAAGTATTTAATAATATCTTTCTCATCAATTTTATATTTATTATTATTTTTAGATTCAATAATTTCTTTAACTATTTTTCGGATAATAGACGCAATTAATCTTTCTAGTTCTCTAACACCCGCTTCTTTAGTATAATTTCTAATTATAGACATAATAGCATTGTCAGTAAAAACTACTTGATTATTACTTAAACCATGTTCTTTTATAATCTTTTTTATAGAATGTTTTTGAGCTATATCTTTTTTTTCTATTTCAGTGTAAGATGATAATTCAATTACCTCTAATCGATCTCTTAACTCAGGTGCTATTTGATTAATGTAATTAGCTGTTGTTATAAACATTACTTTTGATAAATCAAATTCTTCTTCAATATAATGATCAACAAAATATTTATTTTGTTCTGGATCTAAAACCTCTAATAAACTTGAAGCTGGATCTCCTTTAATATCTTTTGTCATTTTATCTATTTCATCAATAATAAAAACAGGATTAATAATACCGACTTTTTTCATTCCTTGAATAATTTTTCCTGGAGATGCTCCTATATAACTACGTCTATGTCCAACTATCTCGGCCTCATCGTTTATACCCCCAACAGAAATCTTAGCCCATTTTCTATTTAGGCTAGCAGCAATACTTTTGGCTAAAGATGTTTTACCTACGCCTGGAGGACCCACTAAGCAAATAATAGGACTTTTTAAATTAGCAGTTTTTTGTTTAACAGCAATATATTCTAAAATACGGATTTTAACAGTATCTAAACCATTATGAGAATTATCCAATATATTCTTTATTTTATTAAGATTATTATTATCTTTTGAATAATTAGACCACGGTAGGTTTAATAACCAGTCAATATAATTTCTAATGATGGCTAATTCCGGTGATGAAGAAGCAGTTGTTTCATAACGATTTAATTCTTGCTGTAATCGTTTTTTGATTTTCAAAGGAGCTTTTAAAGTTTTAACCTTTTCTGTTAATTTATCTAACTCACTATCTTTATCATTAACTTCGCCCAACTCTTCTTTAATTACTCTTATCTTTTCCCGCAAAACAAATTGTTTTTGGCTTTCCTCTATTTGGTGTGCTACTTCTGTTTCTATCTTTTTTTCTAATTTAATTATTTCTAATTCATTATTAATATCATCTAAAAGCATCTTTACTCTATTAATAGGATTTACTTCATTTATATAAGCAATTTTCCTTTTTAAATCTACAGGTAAATATAAAGCTACTATATCAGTAACTTTAGCAATATTAGAAATTCCAGCAACTTTAGTTAAAACATTATTGCTAATATATGGAACCTCATTAACATATACTTCTAATTGTTTAATTAAACTTCTTATATAAGCCAATTCTTCTTTGGTATCTAATTCATCGCTTTTTACATTTCCAATAACTGCTTCAAAAAGTTCTTCTTCTTTATTATAATTAAAAACCTCAGTGCGATTAATTCCTTCTATAATTACTCTAGTTCGTCCATTTGGCATATCCATTTTTAATTTAATATACCCAATTACACCTATTTTAGGAAGTTCACTAATGTCTGGATCTTCTTCTAATAAATCAGTAGGATTAACAACTAAAATATGATTATTGTAATAGGCCTCAGCCAAAGAAAAAAGCTTTTTATCTTCTATCTTATTAAATTCAAGACGTATTTCGCTGGCTGGTAAAAGGACAACATCTTTGATAATTAAAACGGGTAAATTAGTCTTAACCATATTGTCACCTCCCAGCGAAATGTTTGTCTTTTATTATAACTTAAATAAAAAAAAAAGCAAGGTATAACCCGGCTTTTTTAACAGTTATTTGTATATATTATTCATAATAATATTAACTTTGCCATGATAATGATAACCATTATATTTATTAGTTATTTTAGAATTATAATTTAATCTTAAAGTAAATATTTCTTTATTACTACTCCCCATATATATAATCCCTTCATATAACAATCCGTCATTTAATTCTGATAATATACCATTAATAATTAACTCATTACCTCTATATAATTCATAATTAATATATTCCTTAGGTAACGTTTTTTTATAGCAGCCGCACAATTTAATTTCATCCATATAATCTTCTAATGTTATTTGATAATAGGCATTTAGTTGACCTCTGTTTGTAATAACAAAATAATAAGGATCAATATTTTCATTTATATTAACAGGATTAATTAAAGGTCCATAAGTGTTCGCATGAGATACATCTAATATACCGGTATAAACATAATTATTAGCATCTGCATCTAAAATTATCTTTTTAAAGGATAGAAAAGAAAAACCTGCACTGATCAAGGTTATTCCAAAAAACATTAGTACGTTAGGTATAATATATTTTTTACTCATATCCTATTCACCTATTCTAATGACATTATAATTTATTTGTCTTATTTTGTAAAGAAAAAGCAAACAATATGTTTGCCATTATTATTTGTTATAGTCTTTAAGTAATTCAATTAGTTTACGCATTTGTAAATCATAAGCAATCATTTCTTTACCACCGAAATTAGCTAATAGTTGTTCTTCTTCTAAATCATACTTTTTCATTAATTCTTTTATTTCAGTTTCTAAATCATCTTCAGTCACTTCTATTTTTTCTATTTTTTTAATTTCTTCTAACATCAAGCGATAAGTAATATGTTTTTTAGCTTCTTCAGTCATTTGTTTTCTCAAATCTTCTTCGGTAGTTTTAGTAAACTCATAATATAGTTCTAAAGAAATACCTTGCATTTTTAATTGTTCTTCATATCTTTCTATCATATGATTAATCTCTTCGTTAATCATTTCAACAGGAATATCTATTACAGTATTTTTACTTACTTCACTAAGTAAATCATCAATATATTTGTTTTCGATTTCTACTTCTTTATGCGTTAATAAATGTTCTTTAAGTTGTTTTTCTAAAGTCTCTTTTGAATCAACACCTTCCATACCTAGATCTTCAAATAATTCTTTATCTAATTTTCTAGTTATTTTCTCTTTTACTTCGTTAACTTTAACTTTAAAAACAACTTCTTTATTAGCAAGATCTTTACTTGGATAATCATCAGGAAAAGTAATTTTTATATCTTTAGAATCTCCAGCTGACAAACCAATTAATTGTTCTTCAAAACCTGGAATAAAAGTATTGCTCCCAATTTCTAAAGAATAATTCTCACCCTTGCCACCATCAAAAGCTACGTTTTCTTTAAAACCTTCAAAATCAATCACTGCTATATTATTTTGAACCAATTTACCTTTTTTAATTTTTGTTTCAGCGTATTTTTCTAAGATTTTATCAATTTCAGATTGTACTTCTTCATCAGTTATAATTATTTCGGGTTTTTGAACTTTTAAACCTTTATATTTGTTTACCTTCACGTTTGGTAAAGGAATAATCATAAATTTAAATTCAACATGGTTATTATCAATTTTTATTATATCAACATCAGGTTCAATAACAGGTACAATTTTTGCTTGTTCTATAGCCTTTGCAAAAGCTTCATTTATAACTTCATCTATTGCATCCATATATAAAGATTCTTTACCAAATTTATTTTCATATACATCTCTAGGCACTTTCCCTTCTCTAAACCCATCTACTTTTACTGTTTTTACTTTTTTATTAAAGGCTTTTGTTAAGGCCTCCGCCCACCTATTTCCTTCAATTGTTTGTTTTAACTCTATTTTTTTTGTTTCTTTTGCCACTTTACTTACCTCCAATAAATTATATTATATAATAATTATATATTTTAGTAAAGGTTATTATTTAAAGAAAGAAAATATTTTTTGTAATAAAGTCTTTTTATTTATAACTTTAACATATATAAAGTCCTCATATATTTTTTCTTTATTAAGAACAATTTCTAATTTGCCAACTATATCACCAGTTTGATATTTTTTAGTTTTTGTTATTTTAATTTTTACTAATAAGCTTTCTTGTTCTTCTTCGGTTAAAGGATAAGTAAAGTTGTTATTTATATATAATACATCATTAAAGTAATTCTTTGATATTTTAAAATTATTTTTATTAATAATTAAAAAATTATCATAATTATTAAAGCCATATCCATACATGTTTTTATGTGAATTATATTCATTTCCGTCGTTAAGTGTAACTGCTGTTAAATTTAAATTGCCCTTACTAGCATTAGTTACTAAAGTTCTCCCAGCTTTAGGAGTATAACCAGTTTTACCTCCTGTTGCATATTCATATAAACTTAAAAGTTTGTTTCGATTATGCCATACATAACTTTTTTTATCGCTTGAGACATAATATTTCTTAGTAGCTGTTATTTCACGATAATCTTTTAGAGAGAAAGCATAACTCGATAATAAAGCTTGATCATAAGCTGTTGAATAATTTTGAGTTTCTTCATCTAAACCATGAGAATTATGATAAACTGTATCATTCATTCCTAACTCTTTAGCCTTTTCGTTCATCATTTCTACAAATTTTTCTTCGCTACCTGCAATAAATGTTGCGATTACAACTGCCGCATCATTTCCACTACGAAGAAGCAGACCATATAATAAATCTATTAAAAGCATTTGTTCATTTAACTCAATGTATATATTTGATCCATACATAGTTAATACTTCCTGACCAACAGTAACTATTTCATTTAAACGATTTGATTCAATAGCTAAAACAGCAGTCATTATTTTGGTGATACTTGCTATTAATCTTTTATCATGAGCATTTATTTCATATAATATCCGATTACTATCTATTTCCATTAAACAAGCAGAGGAAGCAGTAACTATTGTAGCAGAAACATTAATTGGGAATAAAATTAAAATAACTAAAATTAATATTTTTTTCAAGTTATCACCTATTAAAAAATATATGAAAAAAAGAACTTTATTAGTCCTTAATATTCATATATACCATGGATTTTTTGTAAATCAGTATCAGATATTTGTTCTAAGGTCCACACTGAATCTACTTTAGTTAAAAGGAAATTAATAGTATATTTAACTCTTTTTTGAAAGTTTTTTAACGTTGATAAAGTATAATTAGTTATTTTTGTATCATCAGGTTGTTTCTGTGTATTTTGAAATTTATCAGGATTATTAGTAACATATTCCTCTATCTCTTTATTAGCTAAATTAAAATCAAAAACTTCTATTTCAACTATAACAGTAGCATCCTTACCATCAATAATTTCATCTTTTATTGTATAGGTTAAGTGCTGATATTGGTTTTTATATATTTCACGATAACTTAATTTTTGATCATTATTCATTCCTGTAGTTCCTGTCAATAAGTCTTCTATTTGACCAGTAATATCATCATTTAATTTTTGATATTTCATTAAATATTCCTCTACTCTTTTTGTAGGAGTATTCATGACGTCAGCACAACCAGTTAAACCTAAAAATAAAGATAATATTATTAATATTTTTTTCATATATCCTCCTTTAATTATATAATGAACTAATCAGTTGTTTTTATACATTAAACCTTTTTTTTAGTATAAAGCATTCGAATAATATTATAAATTTTATAATGATTATTATTAAGTTTATCTAAACTATTTATTAATTTTTTATAAATAATATTTATATCTTCCTCAAAATTATCATTAGAGTATTCATGATAAAAGTATTTTAATTTTTGATAATTCTTTTTTGTATATATATCTTTAAATTCTTTTATTAAACAATTTTTTATTTTTAATTCCAGCCTAGTTAAAAAATCTTCTTTACTAATCTTTTTCATAATTTTATAATCTATTTTAATTTCATTTATACGACATGATATATCTATAATCTCTGTTTCTTCATCAATTAGCATTTTACTTTTAAAAATAGAAATACCATTTTTATCAAATTCAATAGCTATAACCCGATTACAATCAGTAAAAATAGCTGCATATTTCAAAAAAACAAGATTATCTTGAGTATATACTTCACATTTACTATTAATTGCTTCTAATAAATTTTGATTTACTTTTATTTCATGATTTATAAAATCATCAATCGTATTGTTATCAACTTTAATTAAATTAATTTTTTTAATATGTTCAAGGTTATCATTAAGGTCCCACTCATAAAAATCGTATACATTATTAATGTCACACCAATTTAACAGAATATCATATATATATATCACTATTTCCTCCAATATCTCTATGCTTAATAATATTATGTGATATAACTTTTTTTATATGCGATATTTAATTAAAAAAAAGGATTTATTCATCCTTTTCATCTGCAGTTATAGCGGCAAATTCTACTTTATTAATTGACTCGAATTTGTTTTTTATTTTAGTGGTTGTTATATGAAAGTTTTCTACATCTTTATTAACTGTTTGAATACTTCGAGATAATTTATCCCATCTTTCTTTAAATCTTGCAAATTCTAATCCTAATTTCTTTAATTCTTCATGGATAATATTAGCATATTTATCTCTTTCCATATTCTTAATAATCATTTGAATAACAGTCAATGTACTAATTAAAGTTGTAGGCGACGTAATCCATATTTTCTTGCGATAAGCATATTCAATAATATCATGATGATAAGCATTTATTTCAGCAAATATAGCCTCTGCAGGTAAAAATAAAATAGCTTGATCAGATGTTATGCTAGGAATAATATATTTGCTACTAATCGCATCTATGTGCTTTTTAACATCTATTTTAAATTGTTTTTCATACATATCTCTTTCTATTTGAGATTTTTTACGATCTACCATTAATTGATAATTTTCCAAAGGGAATTTCGAATCAATAGCAACTGTTCCAAGCGGAGCAGGTGCAAATAAAACTGCATCAGCAATCATTCCATTTTTAAAAGTATACTGAGTCTGATAAATTTTATCATTTCTTTCACCAAACACATTAGCTAGAATATGATATAAATTAACCTCACCAAATATACCACGGCTCTTTTTATCAGTCAAAATACTTTGTAAAGAAACTATATCGCCTGATAAACTTTCAATTTTTTTCTGGGCTTCATCTATTTTATTAAGTCTTTCTAAAACTGATATAAAAGTCTTATTGGTTTTTTCAAAATTCTCATCTAATCTTTCATTAACCTTATCATTAATTCTATATAATTCTCGTTCTATTTTATTTTGTAATTTTTCAAAATCCTCATTTAGATTTTTATTAATATTAAATTCAAATCTACCTAATCGTTCTGTTATATTAGCTTCATTAATATTTTTAAAAAGTGCAATGGTGACCAAGATAATTATTAAAACTAATAATGCTATTATTATATAATTCATATTTTACTCCTTTATTACTATAATTTTATCATATCATATTTTGTAAACTTTTATAACCTTTTTTGATATAAACAATAGCCAATATAGCCTTTTTTAATATTAATTACACGATATCCTTTCTGCATTAGTAAAGTACATAATTTTTTACTTATTTCTCCATATTCACAATATAAATAATAAGTTCTATTTTTTTTCAAATATTCTTCTGGTGTTTGTTCTAAATAATTAACATTAATATTTTGACTAGTTGGAATATGTCCTAGATTATATTTATAAGCATCTCTAATATCAATAATTTTTATATTGTTAATTAAAGGAATCAGATTTTTTATATCGATTTCCATTATACAGCTCTTAATATTTTATGATAAAAAAAAGAAAAGTATCCTTTTCTTAATTATCAAAAAAATCATCGAAGAAATCATCGTTATCAATTGTTTCTATTGGCTTTATTTCAATTGGTTTTTCATTTACTGATTCTTCTGATGGAAGTGGCATTTCTTCTTCTAAGTCTTTTGTTTGAAGCACTCCTTCATCAGGTTTTGAAATATTGTTAATATTTATATCATTTTGGATAACAATATTATCATCTTGAAAATCTTTAAAAGGATCAATATCTTTTTTAACAGTTTGATTCTGTTCTCTTCTTTCCTCTTCTTCTAGTTCCGCTATACGAGCATCTATCTTTTTAACTAAATCTTCAATATTAATATTGTTTGTTTTTTCGTCTTCATTAGAATTACTTATGTAAGGAGGAATAAAAGTATTCTGAGGAGGATTGTTATTAGTTAAAAAAGGATTATAGACCATATCGTCATTAGAACCAACATTTTCCATCATTGATGATAACTTTTCTTGTTTTTGTTTTTTAACAAATCCTTTTAGATCGAAAAGAGAAATTGCTTGTTTATTTCTAACAGGATAATTTCCTTTTTCGTATTTTTTTCCCCAATTTATTTTAAAATCTGGTGTGAATTTAGTCTTAAAAGGTTGTAATCTAGACCTAATAATAATTACTTCCCACATTTTCATTCTCTGCAAATCACTTACAGTTACTAAAGGCGTTGATGCTGTCTTATCTTTTTCTTTAGATTTAACTTCACCGCACATTTTAGAAATTTCTTCTAATGCTGCTAATTCACTACTAATTAAATAAACTAAATTACCACAGTTTCCTTTAATAGTTTCAGCATTATCCTTACCATATACTTGATTAAGTTGTGCAAAGTTTTGAATAATTAAAGTAAAACGAATACTTCTTGAACGCGCTGCAGTAATCATTGTTGTAACATCTTTTAAAGGCGGCATATTAGCAAATTCATCAAGCAAAAAATTAGTTCTAATAGGTAATTTTCCACCATTATCTTGAGCAACATCAATTAAAGTTTCATAACATTGTTTAACTAATATTGTTGCTAAGGAGTGATATGTTTTCTTTTCATCTTGAATAATAATAAAGACTGCGGTTTTTTTAAGACCAATATCTGCTAGTTCAAAATCACTATGAGATAACATTTCTGATAAATTTTCACGTGAGGCAAATAATTTTATTTTTTGTTTAAAAACAGATAAAATACTACCCTTAGTTTCATTTGGTGCTAAAATGGTACTTGATGCATTTACAGACGCAGGACTTGCTGGATCTTTAGCATTAAAATATTCTTTTATATACGTACTAGCACCAAACTTTTCCTCACCCACAGTAGTCATTAAACTAATACTATTTATATTAATTTCTTCTTCTTTTGCATCTTCAAATAAACCAAGTGCTAAACCTGAAAAATAATCTGCAGATGTTTTTTCCCAAAAAGGATCCGCATTATTATTGTTTTCTTCATACAAAATATTTAAAGCTAAATCATCTAACAATTCAATTGACTTATCTTGATTATTTTCTTTATATAATTTATAAGGCAAGGTTAATGGATTCCAACAATTACCATTTTGGGGATTACGGAAGTTAAGCAAAATAATATTATAATCATTTTCTTTTAACATACCATATGTATTTTCATATATCTCACCTTTCGGATCTGTAACTATAATTGATTCGCCCTTTTTTATTAAAGTTCTAGCTAAAGGTAAAATTACAGCATATGTTTTACCAGAACCTGTTGACCCAATAACTAAATTATGATATTCCCCATCGTCAACCCATAATTGATTTTCATTACTTATTAAAGTAATTCCAGCATGTTCATAATTGTTATCCTTAGTATTAATCATATGAATTTTTTCTTCAGCTTTGATTTCTTTATCTTTAGCCCACCTGCTATAACCTTTATCACTTTTGTTAGTAGTAACTCCAAAGCCTTTTTCAGTCTCAAAAAAATATGATTTAACACTAAAAAATGCTAACCCTAATGCCAAAATATAAAATACTAAAGTAGCTGGTAAATAAGTAGGAGTAAAAGCAGGTAAAAAATTAAAACCAAAAAGCTTTCCTGTTGTAGCAAAACTTGATAAGTTAACTACTCCCCACGCTATAACAAATAATAAGAAAATACAAAAAATAGCAAATATTAATAGATCTTTCGGTTCAGCCCTAAACTTTAGTTTCATCTTAATTACCTCTTTCTTGTTTTTCTAAATCTTTTTTTTCTTTATATCGAACAATCAGGATTATTATAACAATTAATCCAACAATTAACAATAACAAACCACTTATTATTAAAATATTACTTACAGTATTCTTTTTAGGAATAGAAGGTTGAACACCATCTACAATATTATTAGGCAAATCAACATCTGTCATATCTTTAACTTTTATACCCTTATCAAAGGTTAAACTAAAAGTCAAATTTTCTGTATTTTCATTAATAATCCATTTACAAACATAATTATTTTTAACAACAGTACAACTATTAGCAGTAGATTCAACTACTTT
>JAAZHK010000041.1 GCA_012510745.1 Mycoplasmatota bacterium | reverse complement strand
ATTGTGCTTTTTGTGTTGTCAATTATTTGCCATTTTGTATAATTAATGATTTAATTATATCGGTGATGAAAATGTTTAACGAAAAATTATCTTTCTTAATGATTATTACAAATACTTCTAATAGTGATCTAGCTTCTGCTATACCAGTTTCTGAATCTTGTGTTAGTAGATGGAGAACTGGAAAAAGAAATTTGCCTAAAAATTCTTTTAATAATTCAGTAATTATTAATTACTTTTATAAAAAGATAATAACTGACAAATTAGAGTATAAGTTTAGTGATATAGAATTGTTTAAAAAATCAAAGGATTTCAAAGTATCATTAACAGAGTGGCTTTTTGATAAAAATATCAAATTGGATAATGAAAATATTAATCTTAAAATTACTAATTCTACATATTACTATGGTGACGATGGAAAAAGGCAAGCAGTTATTAGATTTTTAAATAATATTAAAGATAAGACTAATCAAACATTACTTCTTTTTAGTGATGAAAGTATGAGTTGGATGTTAGAAGAAAAGTTTGCTTGTACTTGGAGCAAACTATTAATCAAAGTATTAAAGAATGGTAATAAAATAAAAATAATTCACACTATAGCAAGAGAATACAATGAAATGTTTGAAGCTGTATCAAAATGGATACCTTTGTATTTTACTGGTATGATTGAGCCATTTTACTATCCAAAATTAAGAGATAGAATAATTAGAAGAACAATATTTATTTGTTCTAGCGATGCTATTATATCTAATTCTATTGGTAATAGTACAGATGATATGCTTAATATATATGTTACAGATAAAATGGCTGTTTCTTCACTACGAAAAGAATTCTATAATTATTTAGGATTATGTACTCCACTTATGAATATTATTACGAAATCAAGAAAAGAAAAAATTAATGAATTATGCAGTTTAGATAATGCAAATATTGTAATTGATTCATATTCTTTATCATTTATATCAACTCCTAAAGATATTATTTTTAAAGCTTTAACTGAAACTAATAATGATAAATTAATTAGTCCTTTATTACAAAGGAAAGAAACATTACTTAATAATTTAAAGGATTATATCATACTAGATATAATTAATGTAACTGATATATTTAATAAAACTATTCCATATTCATTTGTAGCAGGAACATATTATACAAGGGATGATTATATAAAGCATTTAGAAAACATTATTACTATGTTAAAACAATATGAGAATTATAATGTTATATTAAAACAAGATATATTAAATTCATTTAGCATTTATGTTAAAGAAAATACTGAATTAATAATTGAGAAAAACGACAGTAATACTATGCTAATATCCCACGAGCATAATATTGTTAATGCTTTCTGGGAACATTACTTAATTAACGATATAGAACAAAAAAATAAAGTAATTGATAAATTACAAAATATAATGAATACTATGCACTTAAACAATTAACATAATTATGATTTGTTTGTGGGAAGTGATGTGATAGACTTATTAGCAAACGGCTTAAATTGAAGCTGTTTGCAAGCCGTACAAATCACATTACTGGGTTCATGCAAACAAATTTATTGCTATATACTATAAAATGTGTGTTATAAT
>JAAZHK010000040.1 GCA_012510745.1 Mycoplasmatota bacterium | reverse complement strand
CCTGTATATTGATCATAATAGTCATTAATAAAAGTATTTAATTCTTTTTTAGTATTTTCACTTATCTTTAACTTAGTTATTTTACTAATATCAACATAATAAAACAACCTAATTAATTTAATACATTTATCACTAACAATATATTCATTAGTATAACAATTTCGACAAATATAGCCTCCGGCATGACCACTAATAGTAATAATATTATTTTTATTACCGCATACGCTACAACTATCTATTTCAGGTTTAACTCCTAAATATTCCAAGTATTTTATTTCTAAAATATTACTAATAACTTGAGGATCAAAATTATCATTGATTTTAATTAAAGACATTAATAATAAAGAAAAAAGATTATCTTCAACCTGAGTAGCTACTTGATTTGTTAAATCTAGAAGATAACAGGCATAACTAATCTTTTTAATATCTAAAATTATATTTTTAAAACTATCAATAACATCAACACTAATTAAAGTTGATAAACCTTTTTCTTTATAATAAATATTAAATTTACCATACACTAGTTTATTAGAAGCTGCTCTTAACTTACTTTTCATATTTCTTGCACCTTTTGCTATAACTCCAATAATACCCAATTGTTTAGTGTAAATATTAATAATTTTGCTCGATTCGCTGTAATTAGTATCTTTAACTATTATTCCTTCTACTTCAATAATCTTCATATTATCACTTCTTTTCTTCAATTTTTTTAATCAGAAGATAATATCTTATTTGACCAGTTTTATTAAATAATTGCCATAATAAGTTATTCATTATAATCACCTCATATTATTATTGTGATGATTTTTAATAAAAATTATACTTATTCTAATTCATTTAAACCAAGTTCTTTTAAATATCTTTCTTTTTCTCGCCAATTTTTAATTGTTTTAACAAATGTCTCTAAATAAACTTTTTTATCAAGAAAAACCTCTATATCTTGACGTGCTAAAGTACCAATGTTTTTTAACATAGCTCCTTTTTTACCAATAATAATTTTTTTCAAACTATCACGATCGACTACAATAACAACGTTTATATAAACAATATCATCTTCTTCATAATAATTTTCAGTAAAACAAGTTACAGCATGAGGAATTTCCTCTTTTGTTAAGGCTAAAACTTTTTCTCTAACAATTTCACTAATAATAAATCTAGTACTTACATTAGTTATCGTTTCATTATCATAATATTTTATATCATCTGTTAAATAACTTTTAATTGTTTTTATTAATTCTTTTATGTTATTTCTTGTAAGAGCAGATAATGGAATAATTTCTTGAAAATCATATAACTTTTGATATTCATCAATTAATAACATGAGTTGATCTTTTTTTATTAAATCGATTTTATTAATAATTAAAAAAACATTTTGATTATTTGCAGTTTTTAATTTATTAATAATAAAAAGATCTCCTTTACCTAAACCGGTGCTGGCATCTACTAAAAATAAAACAATATCTACATCTCCGGCCATCTTATAAGCTTTTTCATTTAAAACTGTTCCTAATTTATGTTTTGGTTTATGAATTCCCGGAGTATCAACAAATATGATTTGAGAATCGCAATCATTATATATACCATGTATAATATTTCTTGTTGTTTGAGCTTTGTCACTTGTAATGGCAATTTTTTTATTGATAAGACTATTTAATAAAGTGCTTTTGCCAACATTTGGTCTTCCAATAATACTAACAAAGCCACTTTTCATTAAAACCATCCTAATAAATTAAATATTTTAGGAAGAAAAATTATCAAACCAACAATAGCTGTCATAATTGATAAAACAAAAACAGCTGCACTTGCTGTATCTTTAGCAATTTTAGCTAAAGGATGAATATCAGGCATTACCATATCAACTACAGCTTCAATAGCCGTATTTAATAATTCAGCTCCCATAATAATTCCAAACATACAAATACAAAATAACCACTCAATAGTGTTAATTTTTAAGAAAAAACCTGTTAAAGTTACTAATAATATGGCAATAAAATGAATAAACATACTTTGTTCATTTTTATAAGCATAATCTAATCCTTCTATTGAATATTTAAAGCTTTTAAAAAATCTTTTAATACCGAATTCCTTTTTACCTCTTAATCCCATGCTTATTTAATACCTCCTTTTGTTTTTCTATCATTATTTTTTCTGATTCTTCATCTAAATGATCATAACCTAATAAATGTAATAGACCATGAATTCCTAAAAAGGTTAGTTCCCTTAATTCACTATGTCCGAATTTTAGAGATTGTTCTTTTACTTTATCAATAGATATATAAACATCGCCTAGTATTCGCTTATTAGTAGGATTTATCATGTTTTCTTCTTCTAATGCAAAAGAAAGAACATCTGTAGGAGCATTAATGTGGCGATATGTATAATTAATTTGTTGAATTTTTGCATTATCAATAATAATAATATTACATATCGCATTATTTATAAGTTCCCTTTTCAAAGTATATTTTAACACAGATTTTATTTTTTTAAAAGGTATATCAATTTTTTCTTCAGTTTGATTATATATATTTATTTTATTCATTAAAATACTCCTTTTATTAATACACTTAGATAAAAAAGAATAATCATAATTATTACAATCGATAACAGATTTAATAACATATCAAAATTAATATTTCTAAGAAACTTTTTTTTAAATTTTATTATTAAATAATATATATAATAACCAGTTATACCTCCTAAGATATTTAAAATAAGATCATCTATATCAAATACTCGTCCAATTAACAATTGAGTAACTTCAATTGAAAAAGATGCAATAAAAACTAATATTAAAGGTATCCATATTTTTTTATATTTAAAAAAATAAGTTACAAAAAAACCATACGGAATAAACATAATCATATTTCCTAAAACATTCTTAATAAATAAATTACTGCCTATTTTATAACGTAATATTTCTTTTAAAGGTATAAAATTACTTCCTGACCAACTAACATCTTGAAAAGTAACTATTTGAAATAAACATAAAATATAAATAAGAAAAGAAAGCATTAATAACTCTTTATATATGGATAAATCTTTTTTGTTTTTAAATAAATAAGTTATTCTTAAAGAAATAGCTACTGATACTGAAATAAAAACTATAGGCCAAGTTAAATCAATTATATTAATAATAGTATTATTCATCAACAATCTCCTCTTCAATATTTTTATAACTAGTTATATTCTCATATACTTTAAAAAAAATTTCTAATTTAATCATATTATTGTTAATAGTAGAATTTAATATTTTTTCTATTAATATTTTTTCTTTAGATTTTAAACCGCTCATCAATTTTTCACGACCTATTTCTAACCCCTTTTCTAGTGCTTCTTCAATAGTATATAAATCATCAATAATATATATTTCTTTACTATTATTAAGTGATATAGATAGAGGTAATAATGGGTGTTTTATCATTATAATTTTTTCATGTTTGTTATTTAAAAAGGAATTAATATTTATTTTTTTATTTAAAAATTGAATTACAATACTTCTTTTCTTTCTTCCTGTTTCTTGTTGTTCATAATATATTAATGGTACCTCTACACTAACTTGATACCATGTTTCAGCATATATTTTTCCTTGAGCCTTAACATAATTTGTGATTTCATTATTTTTAGTTATCCTTCCACTAATTATTATATCACCTTTTCGAACATAATCATTAACTTTTTTAATTATTTCTCCTGAAGAAGCTTCTATATATCCTATAATACCATCTTTACTAGCCACAATGTTTCTAGGAGTATTATCGATTTTAGGGTGATTAATAATTCTTTCTTCAACATTAATAATATATTTAGTACCTATATTAGTAATTTCTAACCATTCAATTTTATCTTTATATTTATCTAATAT
>JAAZHK010000039.1 GCA_012510745.1 Mycoplasmatota bacterium | reverse complement strand
GAAATAATGTTAACAACATCACGGCTTGTATAATCTTTTTCTTTATCGATTAAAAATATTCCATCCATATTTATCACCTGAAAAAGTGTCCTAAGACACTTAATTTAATTTATCTATAATTGTTTCTATTCTTTGACCTTTTTCAATTGAAGTATCATAAATAAAAGTTAATTCTGGAGTATGTCTAATATCAACTTTATTAGCTAACATTGTTCTAATAAAACTATTAGCATTATTTAAAGCTTTTGTAGTAATTTCTTGTTTTGTAGGGTCTAAAACAGTAAAATATACCTTAGCATGACTTAAATCGTTAGAAATAACGCAAGCTGTAATAGTTACAAATTTAATATCATCATTTTTTATATCATTAGCTATAATTTGGCTTATTTCTTTAACAAATACATTGTTTAATCTTTGTATTTTTATATTCATGATCAACACTCCTATACTTTTATTTCTACAATTTCAAATGCTTCAAAAATATCATTTTCTTTTATATCATTAAAATTATCTATTGTTATACCACAATCTAAACCATTTTTTACTTCTTTAGCATTATCTTTTTCTCTTTGAAGAGAAGATATTTTTCCTGTATATATAACGATTCCATCTCTTATAACACGAACATCGCTATTGTTTTTAATAATTCCATTAATTACATGGCACCCAGCTATATTTCCTACTTTAGAGAATTTAAATAACTTGCGAACTTCTGCTGCTCCAATAACTTTCTCTTCAAAAATAGGATCTAACATACCTTTCATAGCTTTTTCTAAATCTTCAACTACCTTATAAATAATATCATATAATTTGATTTCTACTCCATATTCTTTTGCAATTTCTACTGTTTTTGCTGATGGTCTTACATTAAAACCTATAATAACCGCATTACTAGCATTTGCTAAAATAACATCACTTTCGCTAATAGTTCCTACACCACTTCTTATAATTTTAACTCTTACATCGCCTATTTCAATCTTTTCTAAAGAATTTTTAACAGCTTCTTGACTTCCTTTTAAATCTGTTTTTAAAATAATATTGATCTCTTTAATACCAGATTGAATATGAGAAAATAAATCTTCTAAAGTCATACCTGATTTATTACTATCTTTTTCCCTAGACCTTGTTTTTCTAGCTTCAGATATACTCCTTGCTTGTTTTTCTGTTTCAAAAGCCATAAACTTATCTCCAGCCATAGGTAATTCATTTAATCCTGTTATTTCAACTGGTGTTGATGGTAATGCTGATGCTATATTGTGATTTAAATCATTTTTTAAGGTTCTTACTTTACCATAGCTATCACCAACAACTAAAGGATCGCCTAAACGAAGTGTTCCATTTTGAATTAAAATAGTCACAATAGAACCTATTTGCTTATCCATTTTAGCCTCTATAACTGTACCCGTTGCATATCTTAATGGATTAGCTTTTAAATTTTGCATTTCAGCTATAAGTAAAATATTATCAAGGAGATTATCAATTCCTTCTCCTGTTTTAGCTGATATTTTGCAAACTAATGTGTCCCCACCCCAAGCTTCTGGAGTAAGTCCTGTTTCTACTAATTCAGTTAAAATTTTATCAGGATTAGCATTTGGTTTATCTATCTTATTAATAGCAACTATAATAGGTACATTTGCTAATTTAGCATGATCAATTGCTTCTTTCGTTTGGGGCATTATTCCATCATCAGCCGCCACTATAATAATAACTATATCAGTCACACTTGCTCCCCTAGCTCGCATTTCAGTAAAAGCAGCATGCCCAGGGGTATCAATAAAAGTAATCTTTTGTTGATTATAACTAACTTGATAAGCATCTATTGCTTGAGTAATACCTCCAGCCTCACCATCAACAACATTTGTTTTTCTAATAGTATCTAATAGTGAAGTCTTCCCGTGATCAACATGTCCCATTATAGTAACAACAGCAGGTCTAATTTCTAAATCTTCTTCTTTGTCAATTATTTCATAATCTTCAAAATTAGAGATATCCTTAACAGATTCTTTTTTAACTTCTTTACCATAATCTAAACATATAAGTTCAACTGTTTCATAATTTAAAGATTGATTTACATTAGCCATAACTCCTAAAGTAAATAATTTCTTAATTAATTCTGTTTCCTTAACATTTAATAAAACAGCTAAATCACCAACGGTTATATTCTCTTTATAAAGAATTATGTTTTCATCCTCTTCTTCGTCATTAGTTAATAATTTATCCCGATGCTTATATATTGCTTTTTTTGCTTTTAAAAAATCTTGAGTATTATCTTTAACAGCTGTTTTAGGTTTAATTTTAGTAACTTTTTCTGAAGGTATATCACCTAAATTAAATTCATTTATAATATTTTCTACTTTTTCATCTAATACATCTTCATCTATTTCTTCTTCACTTAATTCTGTTTCCTCATCTACTTCAGTAGATTGAAGTTCATTATCAAGAAGTATAATTTCATCTTCATTTAATTCATAATATTCATCAGTTACTTGAATACCTAATCCTTTACATAATTTAATTATTTCCTCTTTGGTTTTATTAACATCTAAAGCATATTCTAATATACTCATTATTAAAATCACCTCTTTCTTTTTTCTCTATTACTTCTTAATTCGTTAGTTATTAATTTCTATGATTTTTTGTAGTTCTTCATATATTGAATCAGGTACTTTTATTTCTAAATGCCTCTCTAATATTTTATTATTTTGAGCCTTATTTAAAACAGTTAAATCTTTTTTAATATATGCTCCTCGTCCATTACTTTTTCCTTTTAAATCAATAATAACATCTTTTTCAGGAGTTCTAACAATTCTAATTAATTCTTTTTTAGGAAGCTTTTCTTTAGTAACTACGCATGTTCTAAAGGGTATCTTTTTATTTATCATTATGACCTCCTACTCTTTAAAATTAATTCCCATAGCTTTAGCTTCTTCGGTGGTTTTAATATCAATTCTGTAATGAGTTAATCTAGAGGCTAATAACACATTTTGACCCCTTTTACCAATTGCTAATGAAAAGTTTTCTTGATCAGCTATAACTAAAGCTTCTTGTTTTTTAGGATCTAATATTAATACTTTTAAATTTTTAGCAGGATTTAGAGCATTCTCTATAAAGATTTCTGGGTCTTTATCATATTTAATAATATCTATTTTTTCTCCACCCAATTCTTGAATTATACGAGTAATTCTAGCCCCTTTTTCACCAATGCAAGCCCCAATAGGATCAATATGACTATTCTCTGAATAAACTGCTACTTTACTTCTAAAACCTGGATCTCTAGCTACACTATATAACAAAATTGTTCCATCTGCTAATTCTGGTATTTCCAATTCAAATAATCTTTTAATAAAACCATAATGTTTTCTACTTAACAAAATTAATAATCCTTTACCATTATTATCAACTTTAGAAACATATACTTTTATTTTAGAACCCATTTCTATTTTTTCACCTGGGATAATTTCACTTTTAGGTAAAATACCATTTGTTCTTCCTAAATCAATGAAATAATTATCTTGATCTTCTAATGCTACTGATCCAATTAATAATTCGTCTTGCTTGTCTCCAAAATCACTCATAATACTTTCTCGCTCAGCTTCTCTAATCTTTTGAACTACTACTTGTTTGGCTGTTGAAGCTGCCACTCTTCCAAAATCGTGGGGTGTTACTTCAGTATCTATGGTATCACCCACCTTTAAATCTTTATTAATTTTTAAAGCATCTTGTAATTTAATTTCTATTTCTGGATTGAAAATAATTTCTTCACCATTTTCATCTAATCGATCAGCAATATTATCGTCAATGACAGTAATATAAGAGAATACTTTTATATCACCAGTATCTTGATTAATAGTAACTTTAGAATTAGTGTTAGAATTAAAATTTCTCTTATAAGCACTATTTAAAGCTAATTTCATAGCTTCAATAACCACTTCTTTTTCTATTCCTTTTTCTTTAGTAATATTATCTAAAGCTTTTATAAATTCATTAGCATTTGTCACGATAATCTCCTCCTTTACTTTTAGCTTGAATATCTAAAACATATTGTTCTTGAATTAAATCCGCTTTATCAATAATTGGATTAATTATCTTGCTTGCTTCAACTATCTTAGTTAAATCAATTGGTTCTTCTCTATCAAGAACAATAACTAAACTTTTAATTTTTCTTTGCTTTTCCATTCTAACATCGTCAACTATTAAACCTATTTTATTTATTTCTGGCTCAATTAATTGTTTTATTTTTTGATACATAGTACCTCCTAACTAAATTAAAGAGTGGGTTTTTCCCACTCGCTGTAAATCAATTATATCATAATTTTTAATAAAATTATACCTTATTTATATAATTTTTGATATTTCTTTGCTATAATTACTATAATATATTAATAAGGAGACTAATATGAATTTTATAATACCTTTTTTAAATATTATTATTATTACTATATCCCCCTTACTTTTATTTAAATTAATATTTAAAAACATTCCATTTAACACTAATAACAGTATTACTATATTAATTATTAATATTATCTTATCTTTAATTCTTTGTTATTTTTTCGGTTTTAATATGATCTTTGCGACCATTACTATAGTTTCATTAAATATTTTAAATTACAATAATGTTAAAAGCGCTAATTTTAATATTAAAAATTTTAGGCCTATTGCCCTATTTCTATTAGTTTTGTTTTTATATTATTTTATTCCAACCTTACCATTTCTTTTTATTGAGGAAAAAGCTAGTGAAGTAACACAGGCTTTAGCTGCAGTTATTGGAAATTATATATTACTAATTATTTTAATTTTAATTTATATAAAAGATATTAAACCTTATATTAAAAATTTTGTTATTAATTATAAAACATATATTGATATTGGCTTTCATTCGTGGAGTATTGGATTATCGATTATGTTTATTTCTAATATTATTATTGGTTTATTGTTTAAACAAACTGGCGCTAATAATGAAGAAATAGTTCAACAAATGATTAATATAACACCTTTTCTTAGTTTAATTGCAACTTCTTTTCAAGCCCCTATAATTGAAGAAATAGTTTTTCGTAAAACAATTAAAGATATGTTTGATAATAAGAAATTATTCATTTTAATATCTGGTTTTATTTTCGGTTTATTACATGTTGTTTTTTCTTTTAATAACTTCATTGATTTTTTATATATTATTCCCTATGGGGCTTTAGGAATATCATTTGCATACATGTATAGCAAAACTAATAATTTATGTGTACCTATTTTATTTCATTTTATTCATAATTTTGCACTAACAATTATAAGTATTATTTTGTGAGGTTAATATGGAAACAAGAACAAAGAAAAATCAAAAAATTCATAAACGCGTTAAGAAAGTCGAAAAAAATCTTTTTTGGAAAAAGATTAGGAAAATTTTTCTCTTCTTATTTTTCGTTTTTATAACAATAGTTTTATATGCAAAATTTATTGGCACTAGTTTTATTAAAATTCATGAATATAGTATTAAAGATAAGCAGTTACCTAATAGTTTTCATGGTTTTAAAGTTGTTCATTTTACTGATTTAAATTATGGGTCTACTATTTTTGAAGAAGAATTAGAAGAATTAGCACAAAAAATAAATGATTTAACTCCTGATTTAATTGTTTTTACTGGTAATTTAACAAAATATAAATATAAGTTGTCTTCAGAAGATATTAATATTCTAACATCTTTTTTAAATAATATTACAGCTGCAACAGGTAAATATATTATTAAAGGAAACAACGATTACAACAAGGAGTTTAACCAAATCATTATTAAAACAGATTTTATTTTATTAGACAATAGCTATGATTTGATTTTCTATAAAGACCAAAATCCAATTTTATTAACTGGTACTGCTAGTTTATTAAAAGAAGAAGCAGATATAGCAACCTCTCTAGTGTATTTAAAAGAAAATGATTTATTTACCATTTCGTTAATTCACGAACCAGATATTTTAGATGAAATAATTAATAATAAAGTTAATGTAGTTCTAGCCGGTCATTCTCTTTTAGGCCAAATAAGATTACCTTTTATTGGTGGCTTATATGATTTTAAAGGTAGCGAAAAATATAAAAACTCTTTTTATGATATTAATAACACTAAAATGTATGTCTCGTCTGGATTAGGAACTTCTTTTTTAAATTTAAGATTATTGAATCATCCTAGTATTAATTTCTACAGATTAGTAAACTAAAAGCATCAATTTAAAATTGATGCTTTTAATTATTATAATTTAATTCCTTTAACTCTTCTAATACAAACATGCCATTATGTCTAATTAATAGATCATCAAAATATATATCACCGCCACCATATTCTTCTCGCTGAATTAAAACCATATCCCAATGAATACTAGAATCATTACCATTATAACTATCTTTATAAGCTGCCCCTGGTGTAAAATGAAGGCTCCCTATGATTTTCTCGTCATATAGTATATCACCTATTGGATGTAATATTTTAGGATTAAGACCTAAAGAAAATTCTCCTATATAACGACTTCCTTCATCAATGTTAAAAATTTTATTTAAATCACCAACATCATTATCTGCTGTAGCGGTTACAATTTGACCATCTTTAAAAGTTAAACTTACATTATTATAAATATTACCTTGATAAGGACTAGGCGTATTATAAGTAATAATACCATTAACACTATCTTTAATAGGTGCAACATAAATCTCGCCATCAGGTATATTTTTATCACCAACACAAGGAATTATAGGCATTCCTTTTATCGAAAAAGTTATATCTGTATTTTTACCAGTTATACGAACTTTATCTGTTTGTTCCATTAATCTTTTTAAAGGTTCAATTTTTTTGTTCATTTCATTATAATCGACATTCATAACTTCCAAAGCAAAATTACGATAATCAGAAGTTGACATTTTTGCTTTAAAACTATCTATAAGAGAAGGGTAATTTAAAAGAACCCATTTTTTTTGATTAATTCTGATATCATGACTTTCTTTTAATTTACTTCCTATTTTAGCTAAAATATTTTTATCAACATCTTTCCCTTCATAGTCATTATAATTATAGCGAACATTAATAAAGGCATCATAATTATAAACATCTTGATCCGCTAAATCTTTTAATAATTTTATTCGTTCATCTGTTGTCCCCTCAACTAAAAGATAACTAATAGTAGGATGATTAAAAGCAACATAAGGAATAGATTTTACTAATAGTATTTCTTTTATTAAACATTTTAATAAATCAATATCAGCTAAAGTAGAATAACTTATTAAAACTCTTTCATTAGATTGTAAATTTAGTGAATAATTTATAATTTTTTTAGCTAATTTCTCAAGTGAATAATCCAATTTATCACTTCTCTCCTTTAATTACATAAAATACTCTAGAAAGGAGTATAATTTATGTATCCATATAATTATATTGTTCCATATAATAGAGGAAATATGCATAGGAATAACAATCGTGTCTTCGGAGGTTTTGCTGTTCCTTTTTTATTAGGCGGTATAACAGGTTCTTTATTAACTAGACCTAATTATTACTATTATCCAAACTACTATCCTATGGGTTATCCAATGAATTATAATTATTACTATTATTATTAAAACTGCTATTAGGCAGTTTTAAACTTTTCTTCTATTGGTAAAACAATACTTACTTTTGTATAACTTCCTTTCATTGATTCATATTTTATATTTCCTTGGTGTAGTTTAATAATTTCTTTTGATAAATTAATGCCTAAACCTGTTCCATTTTTTTTGGTAGAATAAAACATTTCGCCACAATTATTTAAAACTTTTTCATCCATTCCTATACCATTATCAAATATCTCAACAATAATCTTATTCTCTTTAGTTTTTGTATTTATTTGAATTTTCATAATTTTGTTATCATCTTTTGCCTCAATAGAGTTTTTTAAAATATTAATCATTACTTGTTTTAGTCTTTCATAATCAGCAACAATAAATAATTCATCATCTGGAATATTAGCTTCTAAAATAATGTCATAATAGTTAACCAATTGACTTATCACTTTGACTACTTCTTCTAACAACATATAAATATCAATAATATCTTTATCTACTTTTATTCTTGTACAATCTAAAAAATCATCCATAATAGTTAAAGTTCGATTCACTTCACTTTTAATAATAGGTAAATATCTTTCAAATTTTTGACAATTTTTAATATCAATTATATCTAAATAACCTTTTATTACAGCTATAGAATTCTTTATTTCATGAGTTATTTTAAATAATGATTCTTTTTTTATTTTCTCTTTTTCTAATTCTTGTAAAGAATTATTTAAATTAACTATTCTCCTACCCTGTTCTAAAATAAGCAAAATAATATTAGTTAAAAAATAAAAGAGAATAAGCCCAGTTATAACAATTGCAACATTGTATAACCACCATAAATTATTAAATAACACATTATGCACAATATAAATAAGAGAAATTCCTTTAATTATAATAAATATACTAAACATCAAAGATCTAAAATAAAATTTATCTTTAGTTATAATATATAATACATAATAAATCAAATATTCCATAATTAAATAAAAAACATTTAAATTAAAATTGTGTGTGTAATAAACAATAAATAAAGAAGATAAAATAATTGCAGTTATTTTTTTGTTTTTCAAATAACTAATTAAAAGTAATACATTAAAGGACATGACTGATAAATGCAAACTAAACTTAATGTTTAAATAGAAAGATATTAATAATGTTAAAGATAAAAATATATTACTATTTTTAAAATTAATGTTTTTACAATAAATTCTATAAAAAAAATAACAAAAAAAAGGAAATAAAATTAATATACTATTGATTATAATTATTTTAATAGTTTCCATAATAACCTCCTCTATTATTTTATTATATAATTATGTCGAATTTTGTCGAAAAAAGAAAAAAAATGATGTTTTACGTCATTTTAAGTCATCTATATATTTTTTTAATTGTTTAGAATTAGGGCCTAAGATAATTTTTAATTGATTATCTATTTCAACAATTCCTTTAGCACCTAATTTTTGTATCGCCTCTTTATTAACTATAGATATATCTCTTAGGTTAACTTTGAATCTTGATAAATTAACTTCAGTTGAAATAATATTATCCTTACCACCTAAATAATCAATTAATTTATTCATATCTAAATGAATATCTTTACGATTAGCTTTTAAAACTGCTAACACAATAATAATTAAAACTGCTATTAATAAGATCTTGTCCATTTTATCACCATTATCATTATACTATTAAATTAATCAATTTAAAAGAAATTTTAACTAATTAAGCCTTTTCTTTTTCTTTGACTGTCTTTTTACTCTTATTTTTTGCTTTTAATGAATAATAAATTTTTGTATTATTTTTTATCTTTTTATTATCAATTTCACTGAAAATGCTTGATATCTTTTTCATAATTATCAACTCCTATTTATAATCTATGTAAATTAATTATAAAAATTGATAAAATTTGCATAATAATCTTAGGTGATAAAATGGATAAAATAATTAAGTATTTACCTAAAAGAATTATTTTTTGTTTATTAATATTTTTTGTTATTTCTTTACTATCTATATATAGCGCTAGTACATATATAAATAGTGCGTTAGGAAATGTAGTTATTAAACAATGAATACGGTATATTATAGGCTTTAGTATCATTATCATTATGGTTTTTCTAAATAAAGATAAATTGTATACATATAGTTTTATTTTTTATTTAAATGGTATCATTTTACTTGTGGGACTTTTATTGTGGGCTCCTTTAACTAATGGTTCTAAAGCCTGGTTTTATATTCCACTATTAGGGTCCTTTCAACCAAGCGAATTTATGAAGATTATATTAATACTAACTATAGCTTACACTATCAATCACTTTAAAAAAGAACCTAATACATTATTTCAAGAATTTAAAATGATTATTAGTGTTCTTTTAATTACTTTAATACCCAGTGTTTTAACTTTCTTACAACCTGATACTGGTATTGTTATCATGTATTTTATCATTATGATTAGTATGCTTTTTATCTCAGGAATTAGATATAGATGGTTTTTAATAGCTCTAGTCATCAGTATTATAGGCTTTCTATTTGTTTTTATTATCCATACCTATTATCAAAGTTTGTTTATTAATTTATTTGGATTTAAATTATTTTATAGAATTGCTAGACTATTAGATTGGCATACAGGATCGGGAATGCAATTAGAACATTCCTTAGCAGCTATAGGATCAAGTGGATTGTTTGGCTTTGGTTTTAATAAAACTCCAATTTACTTTCCTGAACCTCAAACAGATTTTATCTTTGCTACCTACACATCAAACTTTGGTTATGTAGGTTCTCTTATTCTTATTATAACTATTATATATTTTGATATTTTAATAATTAATCTTGTTTCTTTTAAAACGAAAAAGATTGATAAATATATTATAGCTGGTACCTTATCCTTGCTTATTTATCAACAAATTCAAAATATAGGTATGACTATTGGAATTTTACCTATAACCGGTATTACTTTACCTTTCATAAGCTATGGCGGAAGTAGTTTAGGTTCTTATATGATTATGATAGGTTTAATTATTAATATTTACATTGACAATAAAAAATATCAAAACTAATGTTCCTTTAAAACTGTTTCATAAACCTTTTTTAAAGATAATCCAACATTATAAACGCTCCTTTCTTGAGCTAATTTATAACCTTCTTCTGTTAAATCTTTTAATTGATTCGATAGAATTTGTTTTATCTTAATTTCAAAATCATCAACATTATGAGCTTTATATACGTTTTTTTCATTAATTAACCAACCATCAAAAACAGGAATATCTCTTACAATCATTTTCTGTTTGCAAGCACAAGCTTCTAATACTGGAATTCCTTCGGTTTCTTCAAATGTCGGAAAAATATATAAATCAGCACCACTTAATGCTCCTTTAATTATTTCAGGTTCAACATATCCTGGAAAAAATAAATTAGGTAGAGAAGTTTTCACTGCTTGTTTAATTTTTAAAGGTACTGTTGATAAATTGCTATAACCAAACCAAATAAATTTATACTCAGGCATTCTTTTAGCTAATTCAACAAAATCTAGAATTCCTTTTCGCTCAATATATATACCAATTGCCATAACTACTTTATCATTTCTTTTAAATCCATATGTTTTGCGAAACTTTTTAGCAGCATCAAGACTTGGCTTAAAAAAATCCAGATCTATGCCATTAGAAATAGCCACAACAGGTCTTTTTAATTTATAACTTTCTAATATTTTTTTGGAATATTCAGTTGGGGTAATTATATAATCTCCTAAATTATAACAAGAGATTAACCACTTTTTAAAAATCGGTGCAATTCGATTTGAAAATAAATACGAATTACGAAAATCTTCTTCAGTAGAATGAGCGTGGTAAACTACTTTTTTTCCATTCTTTTTAGCTGTTTTAGCTAAAGCAACACTTAAAGGTCCATAGGTATTAATATGAACAATATCATAATCATCATCTACATCTAAAGTATAAGGTATTTTAACACTATCTAAAGCTCTCATTTGATGATTTATAGCTTTACCTAAGCCAGATTTTCCAACATATTTTAAACCTTCTGTATATAGTAATACTTTCATTTAATTCACCTCAACAAATTATATAATAATTATACCATAATATGAAAAAAGATGATAAATCATCTTTTAATTTAGAATATTTTAAGGACAATTTTCTATACAAGTATATCCACCTACACCGTCAGATACATATTTTCTAGCATAAGATCCTGCCCAATTAGAATTAAATGTTGTAGGAACTTCTGTGTGTTCTAAATAGAATGTACAAGTTGTTTCTCTATAATCACAAACAAAAGCATTATCCCAAACAATATTTAATGACAAAGGTAAATAAATAGGTGTATTAAATTGCTCTGCAGTTCTATAAAAAGATTCAGAACCTAATTTCTCAAGTGAATTTGGAAATGCTATGGTAGAGAATGAGTTTCCATAAAAAGCCAAATGATTGATAAACTTTAATCTGCTTGTCCCATCTTCTGCTCCCTTTATAATCAAATTAGTAATATTATTATTAAAGAAAGCCTTTTCTCCAATTTTTTCAACTGAAGAAGGAATCGTCACAGAAAGGGAAACCGGATTATTATTTTCTGAAAAGAAAGCCAAATCACCTATTATTTTTAAAGAACTTGTTCCATCTTCTGCACCCTCAAATATAATACTATTTTTTGTAAAAGGACTTGAAAAAACATATTTTCCAATTTCTACAACAGATTTCGGAATTGTTATATTACTATTAATATTAGAAGCAACAAATGCTTGATCGCCTATTTCTATTAAAGTTGAAGGAAAAATAATGGATGTTAAATTAACCGTAAGAAAAAAGGTACCACTAGGATTTAAATCTTCCCACGTTTTATCGCTAATTTTAGATATCTTTTGTATTCCTTCGGGGATAATTACAGATTTTATTCTTAAATAGGGTTCGATTATAACAAGTCTGTCCCTATTATCATATTCGCGTGCATAGAATAAATTTTCTCCTAATTCTGTTATTTGTTTACCATCTACTTCATTAGGTATGTTTACTGTATAAGCATTTTTGTTGTTCATTTCATCAGTACCGGAAATTCCCATAAGAGTAAAATAATAAGGATTTATATTAGCATCGTTATAATATTTCTTTTCTACTGTTACATAATCAGAATTATTTAAATTTCCATTAAATTTTAATAGTGTATATCCTCCTGTTGAATTTAAAGTTTCAGAAACATCCCAGTCTGGAACAGGACAATTTTTAACACATTTATATCCACCTATTCCATCTAAAATATATATTGTGGCTTTTTGTCCTTCCCACGCATTAT
>JAAZHK010000038.1 GCA_012510745.1 Mycoplasmatota bacterium | reverse complement strand
TTTAATTAAATTAACAAAAAAGAAAAACTACGAATGTGTTTAGAACATTTAAACGAGGGTAAATCACTTTCGCATATATGTGAAAGTGATAAAAACTAATTTAGATATTACTAGTTAATTTAATAAAGTTTTTATAAATGCTATTACATTTCAAGATGATTATGGCAGACGGTTGATATAATTAGTTTGTAAGATAAATATTAATTTGTTATTTTGATGAAAACAATAGAATTTTTGAAAAATCTATTGCTTTTTTTATTTTCAACAAGTATAATAAGTATGAAAAGTATAACAAGTAATACTAGGAGGTAAGAATGGAAAAAGATAAATTTGTTGGTATATGTAAAGTTGGGGAAAAAGGACAAATTGTAATACCAAAAGAAGCTAGAGAGATGTTTGATATAAATCCAGGAGATTCAATTATAGTACTTTGTGATAAAAAGCAAGGTATTGCATTAGTAAAAGCAGATATAATTGAAGACCTATCAAATAAAATTTTCCCCAAAGGAGGGAAATAAATATGTATGCAATAGAAACAAAAAATTTAACTAAAAAATTTAAGAATAAAATTGCTGTTAATAATGTTGATTTAAAAATACAAAAAGGAGAATTATTCGCACTTTTAGGTACAAATGGAGCAGGTAAAACGACAATGATAAAAATGCTTTCAACGCTAATAGTACCGTCATCAGGTAGTATAAAGATTAATGAATTAGATATAGTAAAGGATAGACAAAAAAATAGAGATATATTAAATGTATTACCTCAAGAAACTGCTATTGCACCAAATCTTTCAGTTAAGGAAAATTTAGATTTTATGGCAGGAGTGTATCAAATAAAAAATAAACAAGAAAAGATTAATGAATTAATTAAGTTATTTAAATTAAATGATGTATTAAAGCAAAAGGCAAAAACATTATCTGGGGGATGGCAAAGAAAAGTATCTATTGCAATTTCATTAATAAATGAGCCGGAAATATTATTTTTAGATGAACCAACATTAGGATTAGATGTTATTGCTAGAAAAGAACTCTGGAAGGTAATAGAACAACTAAAAGGAAAAATTACCATTATATTAACTACTCATTATATGGAAGAAGCAGAAAGTTTGTCAGATAGAATCGGAATTATGGCAAATGGAGATTTAATAGATGCAGGAACTTCAGAAGAATTGATAAAAAAGTCCAAAGCTAAAAATTTTGAAGATGCTTTCATAAAAATAGCTACTGGGGGTGAACTATAATGAGAATAATAAATTTTGCACAAAGAAACTTTAAAGAATTAATAAGGGATCCACTAAGTTTAGTATTTGCTATTGTTTTACCATTGTTCTTGTTATTTATATTTCAACAATTTAATATACCTAATGATAGTTATAAAATAGAAAACTTCACAGCAGGGATTATTGTTTTTGGATTTTCCTTTATAACATTATTTACTGCGATGCTAGTTTCAAAGGATAGAACAACATCATTATTAATTAGACTTGGTATAAGTCCAATGAAATCATCAGAATATATTCTAGGTTATATGCTTTCACTTATTCCAATAATATTAATACAAGATATATTATTTTTTATACTTGCTTGTTTAATGGGATTAAGTTTTAGTATCAATATTATATGGGCAGGAATCGTATCTATAATTATTGCGCTATTATTTATATCAATAGGTATATTAATAGGTAGCATATTTACTGAAAAAGCATCATCGGGGATATCAAGCATTATTGTACAATTAGTATGTTTTACAAGTGGAATGTACTTTCCTAAAGAATCACTTGGAAATGTATTTGGAAAAATTTGCGAATATTTACCATTTGAATCAGCAGTTACACTAATAAAAGGAATTATGAATAATAACTTAGAATTAATTAGTATTAGAAATGTTTTTGTATTTAGTGTATATACTATTTTCATTTTAATATTATCAATCATTCTATTTAAAAAGAAAATGATTAGTGATAATAGGTAATAATTGTACCTAGAAATTACAATTTGTATCAGGGAATGTAGTAAATATAGTCCTTTTTATAAATAAGACTTAAAAATAATTGAAATATATTTAAATATCATATATAATAATATTAGTTAAGAGAACCAGTTCGTAACTTGTAGCTGACACGCTCCAATGATATCTGAAATGGCTTCCAAAAGTTGGACAAAAAGTTATATAATAAATATAACTTCTGAAAAACGAAAAGGGAGCTGTTTTTTAATGAAATTAACAAACAAAGAAAAACTACAAATGTGTTTAGAACATTTAAATGATGGTAAATCACTTTCACACATATGCGAAAGATATAATTATACAGACACAAGTAAATTAAAATATTGGATCAATCTATATAAAAGACATGGAAAAGAAATCTTTATTGAAAGAGAATCCAGGATATATAGAAGAGATACCAAATTACTTGCTATAAGTAGAGTTCAAAATGGTGAATCAATAAGAAGTGTTGCAGTAGATTTAGGTTTAACTGAACCAGCAATACTTGGAGATTGGATAAAGTTATATAAAAATGAAGGAGAACAAAGGATTCAAGATACGTATCCAAGAAAGAGTTATTTAAATGAAGATGAAAGATATAAAAAAACAATTAATAAAAAATTGAGTGATGAAAATGAAAGATTAAAGGCAGAGATAGAATACTTAAAAAAATCTCAGTCCTTAGCAGAAAAACTAGAAGACCTAACAACAAAAGAAAAGGTAGAAGTTGTTAGAGAGCTAAGGACAAAATATGATTTAAAAGTTCTTCTAGAAATAACAAACATACCAAAATCTGTATATTATTATCAAATAAAAGCAAAACAAAATAAGGTAAACAATTATGAAGAAATAGAAGCAAGAATAGATTATTTATATTTAAAAAAGCATAAAAAAAGAATTGGATATCAAAGAATATATATTGAACTTAAAAATGAAGGGTATATAATTGGTAAAAATAAAGTGTTAGAAATAATGAGAAAGAAACAATATACTAAACAGAATAAACCTAAATATTATAATTCATATGAGGGTGATTTAGGTGGTGTTGTAGAAAATGTTTTGAATCAGGATTTTAAAACAACAAAGCCCTATGAAAAAGCTGGAACAGATGTAACAATGTTTAGTATAAAAGAAGAAAGGGTTTATCTGTCACCAATAATAGATTTCAATTCTAGGGAAGTATTATCATATGAAGTAGGAATAGATGCCAAAGTAGTAAAAGTAATAAGCATGTTAGATAAATTAGAAAATATACATAAAGAAAAAATAAAGGGATTAAAATTACAATCAGATCAAGGTGTGCAATATCAAAATTCAAGATATATCGATAAGTTAGAAGAATTAGGTATAATTCAATCAATGAGCCGTAAAGGTAATTGCTTAGACAATTCTCCTACAGAAAACTTCTTTGGAAGAATGAAAAGTGAAATGTGGTATAATAAAGAAGGTGAATATGAAAATTCAAAAGATTTAATAGAAGGTATTCACGAGTATATAAAATATTACAATGAAGTTAGAATTGTAACAAAACTAAAATCAAGTCCAGTAGATTATAGAAATAAATTATTAAATACAATATAAGAACTGCGTGGGTTGATTAAAAAAATATAATGGTACAACTTTAGAATATATTGGAATAATGCCTAAAGATATAACTTTAAGTGAATATGTTAAAACTATAAATGCTAAAGATTTAAATGAAACAATAATGAAAACAAAATCGATTAAACTAGATAATTTTGAAAAAGGAAGTGTTTATAAAATTACTGGTGGAATACCATTATTCAAATGTGCTTACGATTTAGATTTAAAAGAAAACTTGAAAAAATTAGGTGTTAAGGATGTTTTCTCTTCAGAAAAAGCCAATCTTTCGAAGATTGTTGACGCTCCTAATGCAGTTATTAATTCTGCGTTACATAAAGCAAACATTGAATTTTCTAATGAGGGAATTAAAGCATCTGCAGCAACGTCTGCTGGAGGAGCAGGTGATGGAAATTGCATGTTTGATTATAAGTATGAAATTCCAATTGTTGAAATTAACTTAACTTTTAACAATCCATATTTATATATAATTAGAGATAAAGAAAGTGGTGAAGTATGGTTCATCGGGACTGTTTATGAACCAACATTGAGCCAAAAACCAGTTTATACCATCGACTAATAAAATCTATGAATTAAAAACAAGCCAATGCTATGAAAAGCAAGGGCTTGTTTTTAGTTAATTTGACTTATGAATAATTTTCATTTTTTGAATAATCTTATTTTCGTTTTTATATATACTATTTTCTGGTACAAAACCCCTTACTGAAGATAAAGGATAAATATTACTATTTTTACCAATTATAGTACCAGGATTTAATACTGAATTACAACCAACTTCAGTATAATCACCAATTATTGCGCCCATTTTACGTAGATTTGTAATAATTTTTTCTCCTTTATATGAAATGGTTACCGTAGATTTATCAGATTTTAAATTAGATGTGATAACTCCTGCTCCTAAATGCGAATTATAACCAATTATTGAATCTCCCACATAATTAAAATGAGGAATCTGTGCTTCATTAAAGATAATTGAGTTTTTAAATTCGCACGAGTTACCAATTACACATGAATTACCAATAATTACATTTTCTCTAATATAAGCATTAGGTCTAATCTCAGTTTGAGATCCAATAATAGTAGGACCTTTAATAACTGCACTAGGGTGAATAACTGTGCTTTTAGAAAAAGCAATATTTCCATTAATCAAATATTCATTACGTGATAGTTTTTCGATTAATTCATATATATAGGATTCTATATCTTTTAAAGCTTCAAAAGGGTAATCAAACTTTTCAAGAAGTTCCTTTGGTAAAGTCTCTTCTAAATTAAATAAATTGTTAGTTTTAAGTTCATCCATTTTTTCTCCTTTTAAAAATTAAATCCCTCTCTTTATTTCAGTTTTGAAATATAAAGTGTTTTAATTTTAAATTTCTAAAATGCAACTTTTTAATGTGTAAATTATTATAGCATAACGTATAAATTATTTCCATATTTCATTAAAAGTTTGTTAAATAAGTTTAGATAATTCTAAAAATATCTTAATATATAATTTGAAATAAAATAAATATTGTTTTTTAAATTAAAACGATTGACATATTTCGATGTTAAAATATGATATAATAAATAAAAGAATAGCTATCTAACAATATATTATAAAGGAGAAGCGAAAATGTATATAGAATTAAACGAAGTTAAAAAATCATATACTATGGGTGATATAACAATTGTTGCTGCTGATAAAGTCTCTTTTGGTATTGAAAAAGGGGAACTTGCAGTTGTATTAGGACCATCAGGAGCGGGTAAAACAACAGTATTAAATATTTTAGGCGGAATGGATAAATGTGACTCTGGAAAAGTTGTAGTTGATGGAGAAGAAATTTCGCAATATTCAAATTATGAGTTAACTAAGTACAGAAGAAACGATATTGGATTTGTTTTTCAATTTTATAATTTGGTTCAAAATTTAACTACTCTTGAAAATATTGAATTAACCAATCAAATTTGTAAAGATACATTACCAGCTAAGGAAGTTCTTGCTAGTGTCGGTTTAAAAGATAGAATGAAAAACTTTCCATCGCAATTATCGGGAGGTGAACAGCAAAGAGTTGCTATAGCAAGAGCCTTGGCTAAAAAACCGAAATTACTTTTATGTGATGAACCAACAGGAGCCCTAGATTCTAAAACAGGTCAAAGGGTTTTAGAGGTGCTTCAAAAAACTTGCAAGGAATATGGGATGACAGTTGTAATTATAACTCATAATTCAGTTATTGCAGGTATTGCTGACAGAGTAATCAAAATGAAAAATGGAACTGTTGATGAGGTTGTAATTAATGATCATCCTTTAGAAATAAAGGAGATTAATTGGTAATGAAATTATTATTAAAAAACACTTTTAAAAAAATTAGAAAATCAATTGGTAGATTTCTTTCTATTATGCTAATTATTGCTCTAGGAATAAGTGTTTTTATGGGATTAAGAGAATCAACAGCAAGTATGCTTTATACAGCTGATAATTATTATGATAAAAATAATTTGATGGATTTTAAAATTATTAGTACATATGGTTTTACAACAGATGATATTGTTTCTTTAAATAATTTAAGTAATATAGAGAAGGTTATTCCCTCATATTCTATTGATGTTATTAATAAAGGTAATTCAATAAAAGTTCACGCTCTTGAAGATGAAATAAATAATGTTGTATTAATAAAAGGGAAAATGCCAATTAATAATGATGAGTGTTTAGCTGATGCTTACAAGTATAAACTTAATGATATAATTACATTCGAAAACGATAAATTATCTGAAGTTTTATCTGTTTCAAAATGTAAAGTTGTAGGATTAATAAAATCAGTCCTTTATGTTAGAGATGAAAAAGGTATTTCCAATGTTGGAAATGGAAAATTAATGTCGTTTGTATTTTTAAATAAAGAAGCTTTTATATCTGAGTATTATACTGAAGTATATATTACTTCTAAAGATGCAAAAGAAAGTAATTCTTATTTTAGTGATTATGAGAAAACAATTATTCCTTTAAGAAGCGAATTGGAGGAATTAAAATTAATTCGTGAAACAATTCGTTATGAAGAAATATTAAAAGAAGCAAATGATGAGATTATAAAAATAAAAAAAGAGTTGGATCAAAAAATCAATAGTTCATTAGCAGAATTAGAAAAAACAAAAATAAAATTGGATAATGGTGTTCAACAATTAGAAACAAATAAAAATAAGACTTTAAAAGAATTGGAAACAAATAAAAACGAATTAAATAAAAACAAGACTCTAATTTTAAATAATCTTAACAGCTTGGGGTTGGAGGTAAAAGATTTAAGTAATTTGATTTTGAATTTATCAAATACAATAAGCAATTTAAAAGAACAACTTTCTTTATTAGAATTAAATAGTGATGAATATAATCTTTTAAATAATCAAATAAATGATTTAGAAAAAAAATATAATGATCTTTTATTAATAGAAACCAACTTAAATAAAATAAATGAAGGATTAAGTATTTTAGAAAATAGTTATAATCTTTTTCAAAAGGAGATTCTAAAAGAAGCAACAAAACTCCAAAAAGGGTTTAATTCTTATGAACAAGGAATCAAAGAATTAGAACAAGCTAAAGCAGAAGCAAATCACAAAATCAAAGAGGCTAAAGAAGAATTAAATAAAATAGAAAAACCGGTATGGTATTTATTAGATCGGACAGATAATAGTGGATATATAAGTTATAAAGAAGATATTATAAAAGTAGATGCAATAGCAAAGATCTTACCTATATTTTTTATTATAGTTGTTATATTAATGATATTAAATGCTTTAACAAGATTAATAGAAGAAGAAAGAACCGAAATGGGAATACTACAATCAAATGGATTTAGCAAAACAAATATTATAATTAGTTATTTAATATATGTTTTAACAGCAGGTTTTATTGGTATAGAAATTGGTTTAACTATTGGTTATAGTATAATTCCTAAAGTAATTTATAATGTTTTTCTAGCTAGATATTATGTTCCTAAATTAATAACTGTTGTAAGTTCGCTACCTTTTTCATTAGTAATTTTAATCACTTTAGCTATAATGACAATTGTTACAATAGTAGCTTGTATGAAAGAATTAAAAGCAGTTCCTGCTTTGCTTCTTCGACCAAAACCACCAAAAATAGGTAAAAAGATCTTTATTGAAAAATTTGATTTTTTATGGAGAAGATTAAGTTTTATAGGAAAAACAACTATTAGAAATTTATTTAGATATAAAAAAAGAATTATAATGACAATTCTAGGAGTATCGGGATGTACATCTTTACTAATAGCCGGTATGGGTATAAATGATAGCATTAATACTGATTCTAAATTACAATATCAAAATATAATAAAATATGACGCTATGTATATTTTAAAAAAGGATACTAATCAAATATCTAATATATTAACAGAACTTTTTTATGAAAACGAAATCGTAAATCCTTTACTTATTAATCAAAATAATTATACTTTTTCTTTTGATAATAAAACTGAAGATGTTTATTTGGTAACTCCTTCTGATGTAATTAATTTTAATAATTATGTTAATTTGACAAGCACAGTTACAAATAAAAAAATAAGCATTCCTGCAACTGGTGCAATTGTAACAAAACAATTAGCAGATCATTTAAAAGTTAAAATTGGGGATAGTATTAGTATTAGAAATAGCGATAATGAACTATTTATCTTGCATGTTTCAGATATAACTTATAATTATGTATCTCATTATATTTATATAGGTGAGGAATATTATAAAGAAATATTTGAAAAAGATATAACTTATAATAGTATTATTGCTAACGGGAATGTAGACAGTAACATAAAATTAAGTGATTATGATATATTGATGATTAATTATACTAG
>JAAZHK010000037.1 GCA_012510745.1 Mycoplasmatota bacterium | reverse complement strand
GGTCTTGTTAAAGAGATAATTTTATTGGCAGAAGAATCTTTACCTTTAGATACTAAAATAATTCATGTTTCAAAGAATGTTATGCACAAATTATCTTCTTTAGATACTCCTCCAACTGCAATAGCTTTATGTCAAATAAAACCTCAAAATAAAGAATTAGGTAATAAGATTTTGATATTAGATAATATTCAAGATCCTGGGAATTTGGGAACGATTATAAGAAGTGCTAAAGCTTTTAATGTAGATACTATTATTTTAGGAGAAGGTACTGTCGATTTATATAATTCTAAAGTTATAAGAGCAACTCAAGGAATGTTATTTCATATTAATATTGTTACAAAACCTGTAATTCCTTTAATAAAAGATTTAAAAATAAAGGGGTATAAAATATTTAGTACTAATGTAGTTAAAGGCATAGATGTTCAAACAATAAAAAACAATAAATTAAATAAATATGCTTTAATAGTAGGTAATGAAGGAAACGGAGTTAATAATGAAATTACTAAACTAGCTGATCTTAATTTATATATAAAAATTAACTCTCAAGTCGAAAGTTTAAATGTTGCTGTTGCAACTAGTATATTATTATATGAATTGAATAGGAGATAAGATGAAATATATATATATTGGTGAAATAGTTAATACGCATGGAATTAGAGGAGAATTAAAAATCAAATCTGCTTTTAAGTACAAAGAAAAAATTTTTATTCCTTTTAAAAATATTTATATAGGAGATCTTTATCAAAAACATACAATAATGTCTTATAGAAAACACAAAGATTATGATATGGTTTTATTAGATGAACTAAATAATATAAATGATGTTTTGATTTATAAAAACAAGAAAGTTTATATAAAACCAGAAGATTTAAAATTGAATGATAATGAATATTTAGAGGAAGATTTAATTGGTTTTACAGCTATTATTGGAAAAACGAAAGGAAAAATAGAGGGAATTAAAACAACTGCCATTAATTACAGTTGTTTAATGATTAATATGAATAACAAAATAATGTTATATCCCTACAAAGAAGAATTAATTAGAAAAATTGACTTTATAAATAAAAAGATATATCTTAAATATATAGAGGGATTGATATAATGAAAATTGATATATTAACTTTATTTCCAGAAATGTTTGATGGTTTTTTAACTACTTCTATAATAAAAAGAGCTATTGATAAAAAATTAGTTACTGTAAATATTATAAATTTTAGAGATTACTCGCTTGATCCACATAATAAAGTAGATGATACTCCATATGGTGGTGGTGGTGGCATGGTTTTAATGTGTCAACCTATTTTTGATTGTATTAAAGCCATTAAAAATGAAAAAAGTCATATTATTATGTTAACTCCTTCAGGAGAAGTATATAGTCAACAAAAAGCCAAATCATTTGTTAATTATGAACATTTAATAATTCTTTGTGGTCATTATGAAGGTTTTGATGAAAGAATTAAAACAATTATAGACGAAGAAATAAGCATTGGGGATTATATTTTAACTGGGGGAGAAATACCAAGTATGGTTATTGCTGACAGCGTGATTAGATTAATTGAAGGTAGTATAAGTAAAGAATCATTAATAAATGAATCTTTTAATGATAACTTACTAGATTATCCAACTTATACTAAACCAAGAGAATATCAAGGTTTAAAGGTCCCAGAAGTATTAATAAATGGAAATCATCAGGAAATAGCAAAATATCGATTAGAACAAAGACATAAAATCACAGAAAAACAGCGAAAGGATTTGTTAAATCAATAGGGGGTAAAGAGTAAAATATGAAAAATCAAAAGTTTTTTATTGTTAAAGGTAAAAATCCAAATGAAATAGCTTATTATGAATACGATAAAATAAAAGGTTACAATTTAACACCAAAGAACAATGTTAAAATTCCCGATAGTATTAATATTAATAAAGTAATTATTATAAATCCATCATTGATAACTAAAATAGTAACTAAAAAAATAAAAAGACGTTTTGATTATTTACTTAATTTTTTATCTAATATGTATGAATCAGATGATGAAAATCCAGAAGGATTAATGGCAGCTTTAACTGAAATAGAAAAAATAAGACAAGAGTTACTAAACAAAAACCGACATCTTTTAGATAAAAAAGAAGTAGATTTAACTGAAAAAAAATTAGCAATATTAGAAAATGAAGCAAAATTAAGATTATTCATGCATAAAGAAGAAAAAATAACTACTAAAGAAGAAGGAAAAAGAAGATAAACCTCGTTGTCAACACAAGGTTTTTTATATATACTTAATATAGTAGGAGAAAAATATGAAGAATAAAAATAAAAAAGGATTTACTCTAATAGAATTATTAGCTGTAATAGTCATATTAGGAATAATATTAGTAATAGCAATACCAAGTATAAGTGCAGCTATATTAAATTCAAGAAAAAATGCTTATGTAGCAACAGCCAATGAATTTGTAGATGGCTTAAGAATGATGATGTTAACAGATGCATCTTTATTACCAACAAATGAAGAATCAAAATGTGTACCCATAT
>JAAZHK010000036.1 GCA_012510745.1 Mycoplasmatota bacterium | reverse complement strand
TAATAATATTAAGTATCAATGTTATTTAGATATTTATAATGAAAATAATAATGAAATTAACATAATTGAAGTTAAAGCTACTACAACTAATAAATATATGAAATTAGGTACAACAGCCAAATATAAAGAACGTTCTATTTTTTATCTGAAAAATAATATCCTATATTTAAAAGATGAATTAGATAGATATAATATAGAAGAAGAATTTAAATTAGAAGATTATAATAAATATAAAGAAAAATTGTATAATCGTTATGATGAATGTGGCAAATATATTTATGATATTGCTATTCAAAGATTTTTTATTGAAAATTATTATAAAGAAAATAATATTATTTTACCTAAAATCAATTATTACTTAGCAATTTTAAATCATCAATATGTTTTTGATGGTGATTATAAAAATTTTGAACCTGATTATCATGTCGATAGTAATGGTAATGAAGTAATTACTTTAATCGATGTTTCTGAGTTAACAAAAAATTATCAGGATTTAATTAATCAAGATATGTTAAGACTTGAAAGTTATTTAGATAATTATGAAAAAGGGGAAGTATCGTTAGGTAAACATTGTGAATTTAAAAAACCAACTCAATGTAAATATTTTAACAGAATTTGTGGAAATAAAATTCCAAAGGAAAATTCTTCTTTAAATTATTTAAATAATGGACATGGTTTTAAAGATGAAAAAGGAAATAGATATAAGGGATTAGATTTAATTAACCAAGGTTATTTAAATATGTTAGATATACCAGAAGAATGGATAACTAGTAACAATCATATAATACAAAGAGATGCATTAAGATTTAAAAAACCTTATATTAATAAAGAAAAGATAAGATTAATGTTAAATAGTTTAAATTATCCTATCTATCACTTAGATTTCGAAACTTTCCCTTGTCCTTTACCAAGATATAGAGGAGAAAAATGTTATACTCAATCTCCTTTTGAGTTTAGTTTACATATTGAAACTTCTCCTGGAGTTTGTGATAAAGATAAAGATAATTATATATTTTTAGCTAGTAGTCATGAAGATGAAAGAGAAGAACTAGTAAAAAAATTGTGTGAATTAATTAACAATGATAAAGGTACTTTATTAGCACAAAATGTATCTTTTGAAAGAGGAAGAATTAAAGAATTAGCTGAAGTATTTCCACAATATAAGGATTGTTTATTAAAAATCAACCAAAACTATTTTGATTTAATATATTTTTTAAGAAGTAATACTGATTTTTTTCTTGCGCATGGTTACGAAGAAGATGAGGCTAAAAAAATCAATTTTTATCATCATAAAATGTCAGGTTCTTATTCAATTAAAAAGACTTTACCAGTTTTTACTAATCTAAATTATGCTAATTTAGATATTAAAAATGGTACAGAAGCTTTAGTAGAGTATGCTAATTATGAAAATATGAATGAAGAGGAATTTAATTTGAAATACAATGCTTTAAAAGAATATTGTAAACAAGATACTTGGGCTATGGTTGAAATTTTAAAAGGATTAAGAGAATTAGTAAAATAATTCTTTTTTTTCTAAATTTAAAGTGCTATAATAATATTTACATGTGCTCGTGTGACGGAATTGGTAGACGTAGTGGACTCAAAATCCACCGCCAGTTATGGCTTGCCGGTTCGACTCCGGTCACGAGCACCATGAATATAATAAAGTGAACTAATAATAAGTTCTTTTTTTTTAGATTAATAGATTGTTTTACTAACTGACACTTGATATAATTTTATTAAGGGAGGAAAGATGAAAAAAGCAGTAGATATCAAAATAGAACTTTTACCTAGCTTATATTTAAAAACAGACGGAACTTTTGATTATGATAAAGCAAAAGATACAGCAGGAAAGTTTGCAGGAGTATGTTATGATCCTGAAGGATTTAATCATTTAAAAAACGAACCTATTGAAAAAACTAATCGTCGTATTAATTTAACTTTAAATAATGGTCATCACAGTGTTTACGATCATATAATGATAACTCTAAATATACAAAATATCCCAAAGATATTAGCTATGGTTATTAATAATGAAAAACAATATACAACAAGTGAAAAATCAGCTAGATATACTAAAGTAGATCAAAAGGATAATTCTTTTATATCAGATGAAGAAATAAGATTATATAACAAATGGTTAAATATTTTTGAACAAGAAATAACTAAAGTTTATGGAAAAGATTTCGGAATTGCTAAAATTAGAAAATTAGCTCAAGAAAATGCACGTTATTTTATAACTGTATTTATGCCAACAGAAATGATTTATACTACATCTTATAGACAAATTAATTATATAGCATCATGGATGAAAAAATATCAAAATAATTATAATATTGAAGATAGTTTTGAAAATAAATTAGCTCAATCAATGGATTCTTTTTTACAAGAATTAGATAAATTAAATATATTAGAAGAAGGTTTATTACAAAATGAAAAGAATCGTAATATTTCATTATTTAAAAAGTCAAATAATATAACTAAAGATTACTATGGAGAAGTATATAATATTAATTATAAAGCATCGTTAGCTTATATAGCCCAAGCTATGAGACATCGTACTTTAGATTATGAGATTACTATTTTAGAAAATAAAGAATATTTTATTCCTCCTATTATTATAAATAATGATAAACTTATTCAAGAATGGTTGCAAGATATGCATTCAATTAAAGATGTTGTTCCACAAGGAGAACTAGTTTTAATTAATGAAAAAGGAAAATATGAAGATTTTATATTAAAATGTCAAGAAAGATTGTGTACATCTGCACAATTAGAAATTAATAATATGACTAAAGAAATTTTAATAAATTATAAAAATGATTTAGTTAAAAATAATCATTATCTTGCAAATGATATTATAAAATATACTAAGGGTGCTAGGTGTACATTTCCTGGATTTAAATGTTCTGATGATTGTCATTTTAAAGAAGGAAAAAGATTAATTAGAAAAGTTTAACTAAGAGATAATCTTAGTTTTTGTTTACTTATTCGACATAATTTGATATTATTATATATAGTAAGGAGTGTGTTTGTATGTTTAAAAATAAAAAGAAAATAGGAATAATACTAATAACAACTTTAGTATTAATAATATTATTCTTTTTAGGCTTTAAGGCTTATGGTAATAAAGAAATAGGTTTAAATATAGAGAAACATAAATACTACGTACACCAAGGTACTAATTTTAATTTACCTGAAGCTTCTGTATCAAATAAAAATAGTGATGAAATAAATGTTGAAATTACTATTTATAAAGACGGAAAAGAAGTAGAAAGTATTGATACTAGTCGAGTGGGAGATATTTATACAATATACTATAAAGGAACTAAAGGTTTTTTATCAGTTAGAAAAAAGATAAAAGTAGAAATTATTGCTAATGAAAATTTATTAAAATTTGATTTATTGGGTATTAGTAATCAATGGACTAATGGAGATGTAATTTTAACTTTCGTTCCAAATGAAAACAATATCAAAGAATATTGTTTTAATGGGAGCTGTACAAATTATAAAGAAGTAAAAGTAGTTGAAAATGGAAGTTACAAAGCATATATAATTGATGAATATAATAACAAATCAGAAGAAAAAATATACAACATAACAAATATTGATAAAATTAGCCCCGAAATAAAAGGTGTAAACAAAATTATTCGTAATGGTAAAGTATATTTAGCAGTAATAGCAACAGATAATACTAGTGGTGTTAAAGAATACTCTTTTGATAATGGAAAAACTTACAATTCTCTATCAGAAATAAATGTAACTAAAAATACCACATTAAAAATAAAAGTAAAAGATAATGCGGGCAATGAATCAGAAGTATTTACTTATAATTATGTAACAACAAGTGTAGAAAATCCTAAAGAAAATATTG
>JAAZHK010000035.1 GCA_012510745.1 Mycoplasmatota bacterium | reverse complement strand
ATATAAATGTGGTATAGCCAGGATTAATTTCTGGCTTTTTTATTTCTTTCAATTGTATATAAATATAAAGCTGACAAGGCTTCTCGAGGAAAAAATATTGCTAATTGTCTAATTCCTTTTATTTGTTGTTCAATATTTCTTTTTTTTAATTTATTATAAATATGTTTAATAATAAATGTTGTATTCAATAGATTTTTAAAATCTTTTTCTTTTATTATCTTTTCAATAGCAAAAGTGTTTAAATTCGATGTATAAGATAATTTTTTAATTAATTGAGAATTATAATTATTAATTGTATATATTTTAGTTTCATCTAATTTAAAAATTTTACCTGTATATTCTATCATTTCATTAAAAGTATTAGGTAGTTCTTCTTTATTATTAATTAATTTATTATAAATTGTATTATTTAATAATTCTGCTATAATACTTTTTTTGTCATTATTAAAAATAAAATTAAAATTATACATAAATCGATCGATATATTTGTTATAATTTTTATTTAATTGCTCAGGTTTAAATGTAAAAAGATGCCCATCATATTTTCCTAACACTTTCATAGTGTCATTATACCCAAGTTTAATTAGCTTTCTTTGGATTCTTTTATTAAAAGCTAATCCAGAGGGTAATCTTTTACTTGGTTTAATTGTTGTTATAGGTATATTTTTGTTTTTAACTTCTTGTTTAAAACTAATCGATCTTAAGTCAACAGCTATGACTTCAGTTGCGCCCATCTTAATAGCTAGATTAATAGGTAAATTATCATAATAACCGCCATCTATAAATTTCTCTCCATTAATATCTTTTATTTTAAATGCTGGAAAACAGGTCGCAGATGCCATTAAATAATCTACTATTTCTTCATCTTTAATCTCATGTTTAGTAATTTCAATAGGTTTCATTGTTGTTAAATTAAAAGTTATTAATCCAAAATCAATATTACTTTTTTTAATTTTTTCAGGTTTAATATATTTCTTTAATATATTCTCTAGACCAAAAGAATCCATTCCACCTTGAAGAATATCTTTACCAAATACTTTAATAAATTCCTTTTTTCCATCATTGGTTGTAAAATCATTTATAATATCTTTGCCAAATAAACGGCTAAAATCCATTCCTTTATTCCAATTGTAATAAGTTTTATAATATACATTTTGAGTCATAAAAGCACCGTTTAATGCTCCGACTGATGAACCGGTTACAATATCATATTTTATATTTAATTTTTTTAACGCTTTCCAAAAGCCAATCTGATATGCTCCTTTGCTTCCGCCTCCAGATAAAACAATAGCTCTTTTCATATTACCACCATAAAAATTATAACATATTTTTAATAAAAAAAACTAATAACTTGAATTAAAGTATTAAATTATATATACTTATAATATAAGAAAAGGTGATAATAATGCTTTTAAATTTCTTTTTAATTTTTATAGTTATTTATTTATTTTACTATTTCACAATTGTTAGAAGAAAAGAAAAGAAACAATCAATTGAATTAAAGTATATTATTAAAATTTATAAACTTGACTATACCAAATTAAATGCTAAATATATATCAAATATTATAGCATTTTCAACTTCATTTTTAATCGCACTTGTTACATCTTTTGTTAATTTGGAAAAAAATATATTAAGACAATTAATTTTAATTTTAATTATACTTGTACCTTCAATCTTTATAATGTATCATATAATTGGAAAAATATATCAAAAGAGGATGTAAAAATGAATAATAAAAAAATAGAAAAAAAATGGCAAAACTTTTGGGATAAAAACGAAATTTTTAAAGCTCCTAATAATAGTAAAAAAGAGAAATATTATGTTTTAATAGAATTTCCTTATCCATCAGGAGCAGGTTTACACGTAGGACATGTTCGTAGTTATTCAGCCTTAGATGCTGTTGCTAGAAAAAAGAGAATGGAAGGATATAATGTTTTATTTCCTATTGGCTGGGATGCTTTTGGTTTGCCGGCTGAAGAATATGCTATAAAAAATCAAATTCACCCTAAAAAAGCTGTTGCTGAAAACATAAAAACCTTTAAAAAACAATTAAAGATATTAGGTTTATCATTTGATTGGTCAAGAGAATTATCAACAACAGATGAAGATTATTATAAATGGACTCAATGGCAATTTCTCAAATTTTATGAACACGGCTTAGCTTATAAGGATAAAAAAGCTATAAACTGGTGTCCAAGTTGTAAAATAGGTTTGGCTAATGAAGAGATTGAAGCAGGTCATTGCGAAAGATGTGGTGGACAAGTAACTCAGCGAGATAAAGAACAATGGATGTTAAAGATGAGCACTTATGCTGAAAAGTTATTAACGGGTTTAGCAGATACTAATTTCCAAGAAAAAATAAAAACTGCACAAATTAATTGGATTGGTAAAAGCGAAGGTGCTGAAATTGATTTTAAAATTGATAATTCAGAAGAGAACTTAACTGTTTATACTACAAGACCAGATACTTTATTTGGTGCTACTTTTATGGTTATCGCACCAGAACATCCTATAATTAAAAAACTAGAAAATCGTATTATAAATATGGATGATTTAGAAAAATATCGTCAGGAAACTGCTAAAAAAAGTGAATTAGAAAGAACTGATTTAAATAAAGATAAAACAGGTATAAAAATATTAGGTTTTTCAGTTATTAACCCTGTAAATAATGAAAAGTTACCAGTATATATTTCTGATTATGTTATGATGAATTATGGTACAGGGGCTATTATGGCTGTTCCTGCTCACGATGAAAGAGATTATGAATTTGCTAAAAAGTTTAATATTTCCATTATTGAGGTCATTAAAGGAGGAAATATTGAGGAAACTCCTTATACAGGTGATGGAGAAATGATTAATTCTGATTTTTTAAATGGTTTAACTAACATCAATGAATCAAAAGCTAAAATGATAGAATATTTAGAGGAAAAAAGAATTGGTCGTCCTGCTATAAAATATCGTTTACAAGATTGGGTTTTTTCTCGTCAAAGATTTTGGGGAGAGCCTATTCCTATGATTTATTGTAAAGAATGTGGTTGGGTTCCAGTTCCCTATGAAGAATTGCCAGTAACTTTGCCTAATGTTACAGAATATGAACCTACTGACACTGGTGAAAGCCCTTTAGCGAAAATTGCTAAATGGTATGAAGTTTCATGCCCAAAATGTGGTATTAAAGCTAGAAGAGAAACAGACACAATGCCTAATTGGGCAGGTTCATCATGGTATTTTTTAAGATATATGGATTCTGATAATGATAAAGAGTTTGTTTCACAAAAAGCATTAAATTATTGGGGTAAAGTAGATTGGTATAATGGTGGTATGGAACATGCTACTCGTCATTTATTATATGCAAGATTTTGGAATCGTTTTTTATATGATATTAATTTAGTTCCCCACAAAGAACCTTTTGATACTAGAGTTTCTCATGGTATGGTATTAGGTGAAAATGGTGAAAAAATGTCAAAATCAAAAGGCAATGTTATTAATCCTAATGATATGGTTGATGAATTTGGAGCCGATGCTTTACGTACTTATGAAATGTTTATGAGTGATTATGAAAAAGAAGTTAATTGGAGCATGAATGGAATAAAAGGTTGTAAACGATTCTTAGATAGAGTTTCTAAAATAGGTAATAAGGTTATAAAAGGTTCGAATTATAGCAAAAGCCTTGATTCTTTAATTCACTGTTCAATAAAAAAAGTTACTCATGATCTTGATTGTTTAAAATATAATACAGCTATTTCAACTTTAATGATTTTATTAAATAAAATGGAAGAATTAGATAATATTACAACTTCCGATTATCGTATCTTTTTAGTATTATTGAATCCAATAGCACCACATATTACAGAAGAATTAAATGAAATATATAAACTTGGTAAACCCATTTGTCAATCAAAATGGCCTACGTATGATGAAACGAAATTAATTGCTGAAACTTATAATATAGCAGTTCAAGTTAATGGTAAATTAAGAGGTACTATTACTATTAATAAAGATACAACAGAAAAAGAAATGGTTAAATTGGCTATGAAAGAAGATAATGTGATTAAACATATTAATGGGCAAGAAATTATTAAAACAATAGTTATTAAAGGTAAAATAGTTAATATTGTCATAAAAGATCAAAAATAAAAAAACAGACAAATAATTACAAATTATTATTTTATAATTAATCTTGGTGATAATATGAAGGTAAAATTATTTGATGAAATTCATGAAAAAGATTTAGAACAAGAAATTAATTCGTTCTTAAGTGAAGGATATGAAATTATTGATATTAAATATCAAGTAGCTGTCAGCGTATATGCAGAAGAACAAATATTTTGTTTTTCTGCCTTAATTATGTACAAGTAATAGGGAAGTGATTAAATGAAAAAAAGCAACTTTTTACAAGGTGCTTTTATAGCCACCTTAGGAATAATTTTAAGTAAGATATTAGGTATTATTTATGTAATCCCTTTTTATCTTATCATAGGAACCAAGGGCGGAGCATTATATGGATATGCATATAATATTTATATTATCTTTTTAAGTATTTCAACAGCAGGAATACCTTTTGCAATGAGTAAAATTACAAGTGAATACAATGCTTTAAGTTATTTTAAATTAAAAGAACAGGTTTTTAAAATAGGAAAAGTTTTACTTAGTGTTATTGGTGTTGTATCTTTTCTTTTACTTTTCTTTTTCGCAAAACCAATAGCGTATTTAGTCATAGGGGATATAGTAGGAGGTAATTCTATTGACGATGTTATATATGTTATTAGGATTATATCTTTTGCTATTTTAATCGT
>JAAZHK010000034.1 GCA_012510745.1 Mycoplasmatota bacterium | reverse complement strand
TGTATAACTTTTTTTATCTCCGTCATATTTAACGCATACCTGACTATTTTCTGTATACTTTTTTCCAAAAGGAGACTTTGTATTACTTCCCTTTTCTAATTTAATAGCAGTTAATGCTTTACATTCTTTACTACCATCTGTTGGTAATAAAGATGCATTTGTTAATGTCATCATTCTTAAGCCATCTACAAATTCATTGGCTGTTGCTATATAAGCATTTTTTCTTGAATTTAATATAGCTGCACTTATACTTGGTATTGCTATTACTAATATTATTCCTAGTATTACTATTACAGCTAATAATTCTATTAGAGTAAATCCTTTTTTATTTTTCATGTTTTTCTCCTACTATATTAAGTATATATTAAAAACCTTGTTTTGACAACAAGATTTTTTATATATTTAATTTAACTAATATAACATCTTCGCCTATTTTAGTAATCGATTCCCAACAAATTTCTGTATCTATTTTCTTTTTTGAAAAAGTAAAAAAGTTTTTATCTGGTTCTATTATAAGTGATATTATTTTACCGGTACCAGCTTCTATATTTACATCAATAATATTACCTATAGTTTTACCATCTAAAATGTTTACTATATATTTATTTTGTAAATCAGAAAGTTTCATTATATCACCAATAAATTATATGTTTAATTTATATTTTTACGAATGTTATTAATAGCTGATTTTTCTAATCGTGATATTTGAGCTTGAGAGATTCCCAGTTCATTTGCTATTTCGACTTGAGTTTTACCAATAATAAAACGTTGTTCTAAAATCATTTGTTCTCGTTTCGATAATTTTTTAATTGATGCTGCTAAAGCTAATTTATTATCAAGATCAATATCATTGCACTTAGTATCTTCTATTTGATCAAATAAATATATGGTATCTCCCCCTTCATTATAAATAGGTTCAAACATACTAATAGGATCTCTAATTGCTTCTAATGCACTTATTAAATCATATATAGGAACTTCTAATTTCTCTGCTATTTCTTCTAAAGAAGGTTGTTTACCATTTTCGTTAGTAAGTTCTTCTTTTAATTTTAATGCATGATATGCTAAATCTTTTAAATATCGACTAACTCTTAATGAATTATTATCTCTTAAATATCTTCTTATTTCACCTAAAATCATAGGTACTGCATAAGTTGAGAATTTTACTTCATGAGATAAATCAAAATTATCAATTGCTTTTATTAAACCAATACAACCTACTTGAAATAAATCATCCATATTATCAGTACGATTTATATATTTTTTTAAAATAGATAAAATAAGTTTTAAGTTACCATTAATTAATTCCTCTTTAGCTGATAAATCTCCTTTCTGATATTTCTTAAATAAAACAACCATTTCTTCGCTTTTTAAAACTTTGATATCCGCAGTATTCACGCCACATATTTCTACTTTATGACGTGCCATAAAAACTCCTTTCAAACTTATATTGATATAAAAGCGAGTTTTTTATTCATTTGTTAAATTGAAAATCTTTACTTTAAAAATAAATATGTTATTATTGTAGTGGATGTGATTATATTGAATAGAATTGAAATTAAAGAATTTGCCAAAAACAAACGAAAGAATAATTTATGGATAATATGGAGTGCTATTTTAATTGTAACTTTTCTTTCTGGAGGTTTATCGCTTTATTTGGAAAACGATAATATAATTGGAAACCCTCCTCTATATTTAATTTTATCTTTAATCTTAGCTGCAGTTATATCTCCATTACAAGTGGGAGTTGCTAACTACATTAATAAAATTAATAATGACCAAAGGCCGAAAATAAATATATTGTTTAACTATTTTAAATATTTTAAAAATATTTTTTTAGCTAATTTGTTTTGTCAATTAATTATTTTTATTGGATTTACTTTATTTGTTATTCCAGGAATTATAGCTTCTTTATCTTTAGTGTTAGTTAATTTTTATTATGTTAATAATCCTAATGCTAAATTTATTGAAGCTTTAGAGTATAGTTATAACAAAATGAAAGGCCGAAAGTGGGATTTATTTCTTTTTTATCTAAGTTTTATTGGTATATTTTGCTTAATAGTCATTACTGCTGGAATTTATAGTATTTGGGGTATTCCTTATATGACTCTTGCAATCTATAAATATATTTTTAATATAGTAGAAGAAGAAAAAGAATTAACTAACTCTTAATTGGTGATAAAATGATTGGCAATAAATGGGACATTATTTTAAAAGATTTATATAAAACTCATGAATATAATCTTTTAATTGCAAAAGTAAAAAAACTATATCAACAACAACATGTTTTGCCTGATAAAAATAAAGTTTTTAAAGCATTAGAAAATACTGATTATAATGATGTTAAAGTTGTAATTTTAGGCCAAGATCCCTATCCTAATAAAGAAGACGCCATGGGTTTGGCTTTTAGTGTAAATACTGATAGACGTATACCAGGATCTTTAAAAAATATTTTTAAAAAATTAAGTGAAGAATATAATATTAATAATAAAACAGGTAATTTAGAACCTTGGACTAAACAAGGAGTATTGCTTTTAAACACTATCTTAACCGTTAAGGAAGGATTACCTTTATCACATAAAAATATTGGATGGCAACTACTCACTGACTATATAATTATTAAATTAAACGAACGTCAAAAACCAATTGTTTTCTTATTATTTGGCACTAATGCTCATGAAAAACAAAAATTAATAACAGCTACACAGCACTTATGCATTAAAACATCTCATCCTTCAAATTTAGGTTATACTAAAGAGGGCAAAGATTTTATTAGTTTTCAAAAAGCTGAAATTTTTAAAAAAACAAATAACTTCTTAATTAAAAATAATATTAAACCAATAAATTGGAATTTATAAAAAAAACCACAATAGTGGTTTTTAATTATTCTTAATATAATTTTTAATTTGATTTTTTACTTCTTTTTCAGTTTCAGCTTTAATTAAAACATAATGATTATTATTCTTTTTAAACTCTTTATTAGTTTTTTCAAAAACTTGTTTAACTTTCTCTTTTGTTGTTTCTAAATGTTCTTTGATAATTTTGTCAGTTTTTTCATCGTTTAATTTAAAATTAAGCATGTTGTTTTTTAATTTATAAGTCATTTCAATAGCTGCAGGAATTTGTTTTGCTTCTATTTTTTTATTTTCTTTTGCCTTAATTAAAGATTCTTTATTTTCATAAGCTTTATCAATACGATCCTTAGATTGTTTTTTTAAATATCCTTGAATTTTATTTACTGAATCTTTTATAATATCTTCTTCTTTAAGATCATTATTTAATTCTAAAGCTTTCGATATTAAAATCATTTTACTATTACTTATGTTATTTAAAGCGGCTTTTGTTTTTAACTCATCTGTAACGCCTCTTATTGCTACTAGTGAAGGCATGTTTTGATTATGCAAAGATTCTTCTAGTGTTTTAGCTATTTCTTGTTCTAAAATTAGTTGTTTTTCTTCATCTCTAGCAATAATAGTAGAAATAATAATATTATTTTCACTGTATTCATGAAGATATCCTGTTGAAATCATTTCTTTTACAATAATATCCATAGCCTCAGATAAAGTCTTTCCATTTAAATTGAGGTCAGCTAAAACTAAATCCCCTGCTGCTTCTAATCCTATAGCTTCTTTAACAATATCTTTTTTATTAAGTTTTAATTGTATTTCAGGATTAATACTAACAATTACGTAAGTAGCATTGTTACTTTCATTATTTTTAATAAAATAATAACTACTTCCGCTAACTAATCCAAATACAATAATACTAACAATTATAATAATAACTTTTTTCATTACTTTTCCTCCTCTATTATAAAATACCATATACTAATAAAAATATCAATAAAAAAAAAGATTTTAATATCTATTTTAAATGGCGGAGTGGGAGGGATTTGAACCCTCGCAGCAGTTAACCACTCTACGCCCTTAGCAGGGGCGCCTCTTCAGCCTCTTGAGTACCACTCCATAACTTTTATAATTATAATAGTACATTAATTTAAGTAATAAGTCAATATTTTAATAAGAAGAAAAGAAGATTACTCTTCTTAAAATCCTAATCTTAAAATATCAAATTGAATATTTTTCTCAATCCCAAATTTAACACTGTTTTCACTATCGTATAATAAATCAAATTGAATTAATTTATCATTACCAATAGCGCTTCCTCTATCTAAAACAATTGCAATAATAGGTTCGCTAAAAGATAAATTACTTAATTTAACAATAGTACCAAAAGAATATTTTTTATCACCAGCAACTATTCTAACATTTCCATATTCTTTATCAGCATAATATATATTACCATTTCCAACAAAATAACCTGATGCTGTACGATTAGAAGTACAACCATAACAATCAGGACCATAACCTGTCATGTTTCCTACAAATGTTTCTATTACATTATCAGTAGATTTATTAGGTAAATTATTCTCTTGTTCTGATTTTGGAATAATATAAGATGTGGCAACTTCTTCATCTACTTTTACTTTTATATTTTCGCTCTTCTCTTGTAGTTCTTCTTTCTTTTCATCTTCTATAATCTCTACTTCTTCTTTAATATCTATATATGTAATATAAGTACTATTAAGTTGTTTTACATTATTATAAGTAATCATATTATCTAAATCATGATTATTATCTTTAGAAAATAAAACTAAAAAAACTAATAATATAAAATTAGTAGTATAAATCAAGATGTTTCTAAAATTCATAATTTTCTCCTTGCAAACATTATTATATCATATATTCTCTTTTTTATTCGCAATAAAGTGGGAATATTGACATACTTTGACATTGTTTATGTTATATAATATAAGTACGTTTGATTATAATTATATTAATACTTTTTTAAAAAATGTCTATTACAACAATTAATGCTAACTGTTTTTAGTTAGCATTTATTATTTAAATTAGGAAAATATAAGTATCTATTGAACAAGCTTCTAATTTTTGGAAGCCATTTCATATCATTATGGAGGGGCCAGACGGATTTGAACCGACGATAAAGGTGTTGCAGACCCACGCCTTACCACTTGGCTATGGCCCCATTGATAAATAAATTATATCAAACATTTCAATAACTTTCAACAAAAAGATATCTATTATTACATATGCATAATAAAAAAGAGTTTGACTCTTTTTTATTCTTCTGCTGCAATAATCTTAATTAATTTCCAATTACCATTATATTTTATAAAATAGAAATAATCATTTATTATATCAATTTTATCTCGACCTTTAATAATCATGTTTTTCTTAAAATAAACTTTACAAGAAAAAGCATTTTCATCATAAATAACACAATCAGTTATTTTCTCATCACTAAATGGAGGAGTTTTAAAAGAGTGATCAGATGTAAATGTTATATCAATACCATAAGCCCAGTCTCGAGCAGTTTTATATAAATTTGTACCCTCTATTAAATTAGTTTGAATTGTTGAAAATCCATATTGTCCTCCTGTTAAATCTTTAGTAAGAAATAGACTCCATTGCTTAGCTATATTAAGAATGTCAACTTCACTAGATAAATCTTTTAAAGCTTCTGTATAATCTTTATATTGAGGGAAACTATTTTTCAAATCTATTATGTATGTATTGTTTTTAAATTTCATTTTTTCATCTTGCCCATTCATAATAATCACTTTCGGTTCCTCAAGTAAATTATTGATTTGATATTTATTTATTTTAGGCATTTCTTCATAATAATACATATCTTCCAAACCCAATAGTTTATCCGAAGATATAAGATGTTTTTCAGTCAATTCTTGATTATTAACTATTACTTTATAATAGTCTGGTACATATATATCTTTATAAACTATTCCTCTATCAAGATAAGAGATTAAATCTTTTGTTTCTAAAATATTATAATTTAACAAACCTAATTTTTTGACTTTAGATTTCTCTTTTAACGTAATGGTAAATATTTTACGATCTTTAATAAGAACATCATACATATTATCTTCTATTTTTTGAATATTTAATTTACCTTTTATTAATTTTTTATACGCGGCTGTAGAAGATTTCTTACTTATTTCTAATGAATCTATTTTAACCTTGTTATTTTTTATTAATTTATCTAAATCTTTATTAGATAAATTCTTAATAACATAATTAATATAATTTTCGGGTTCTGATCTTTCAAATTCAATTAAAGTATTTTTTATATAAGATAAAAATAAACCTGATAAAATAAGCAACACAGCAAAATACAGAAAAAGCGCTAATTGAAATTTTGATATCTTTATTGATAAATTTAATTTCTTTTTCATATTATTCTCCTGCTACCACAAATGCCGTAGGTAGACGCCAAGATGTATTAGAATAATATAATGTTACACTAGTCATCAGATATTTATCTTGGTAATACATACCAGAGGAACTTCCTCCATCAATATTAGCAGCGTTAACAGCATTATATTTTTGCATTACGTGGATTAAATCTGACGCTGTTGCACCTAAATGACCATTAGCCCCTCTTCCATCTGTTACCAAAAATAATACTGTGCCATCTGCTCTTTGACCTATTGCAGTTCTAGGATTAGCACCACTACCTAATCCTTTTAATTCTCTAGTTTCCCCATTAATAATTAATTTAACAAAATGATTGTTTTTATCACTAATTTCTTCTTGAAATGCTACCGCATCTCTAATGCCTTCTGTTTGAATAACTTTTTTAATATCATTACTACCCATACTAGATATATCGATAATTCTTAAAATGTTTTGATTATCAAAACCAATAATATGAAGCCCAGCATAACCACCATCGGCCTCTAAAATTTCGCCATTACTTACAGCTACCCCCAAAGGCTTGCCACCTTTATTCCCTAATGAAGCGTATAAACCACCATTAATTCCTGCAATCGCATTATTTTCTTTTACTAAAGTAGATAATTCTTTTCCATATTCTGTCCATGGATAAGTTGTTGCTAAAGATATTTTAGTAGGATCTTTAATAATCATCATAGTACCAGCAAAGTTATTACCTGAAACTTTTTCAATTTTAATAAAGGTTTCATTATCTTCTTTATTTACATGAATAAGTTCTGTATCAACTTCAGAAGACATTTCTTTTAAAGAGTTTTCATTAACAATGGCAATTATTTCTTCTTTTGGAATAAAATAATTAACAATAAACTTCATTTGACCTGTTTCTAATAAAGTAGTAGCAAATAATCTTCTAGCTCTTAATGATGGACCATTGCAAAACATATTAAACATTAATATTATATTTAAAAATAAAAATAAGATTGTTAAAAAAATAAAGCTAAATATTTTGCCAGTTAATTTTAGAATTCTTTTCATTTTACCACCTACTACTATATATATTTTTTCTAATTCAATATATCATATTTAATTTCTTTTTACAATCATTTTTATGGTATAATTTATACAAGGAGCATTCTTATGAATAAGAAAAAATATATTTTATGGTTGTTAATAATCTTATTGTTTCCTATTAATATTTTAGCTTTAGATGTACAAAACAGCAAGATTACTATTAATAATAATATAACTAAAAAACTAACTGATAATAATTATAATACAAAAGAAATTATTAAAGGAAATTCTAAAATCCATATTAACAATCCCAATTCTATAAAACATCTTTATATTATCTATGAATTAGCTAGCCAAATAGGATCAATTACTATAAATAATGAAGTAATAGAAATAGGTTCTAATAATTATCTTCATGAATATATCGATTTAACTAAATATAACTCAAATGATTTATTTATTAGTTATGACAAAGATGTTATAATTTCAGAAATTTATATTTTTAGTGATAATAATTTACCTACTTGGGTGCAAAAATGGCAAACTATTAATCAAGCTGATTTAATGCTTTTTTCGACTCATAGTGATGATGAACATTTATTTTTTGGAGGACTAATTCCAACTTATCTTAATCAAAGATATCAAATTCAAGTAGTATATTTAATTCATCATAATAGTGAACCTAATCGTTTACATGAACAATTAAATGGACTTTGGGCTGTCGGCTTAACAAACTATCCTGTAATAGGCTTATTTCCAGACGCTTACTCAACTTCCTTAAAAGGAGCTTTAAATAATTTAGAAATTAATGGCTTTAACTTAGATAATGTTATACAATTCCAAGTTCATAACATTAGAAAATATCGACCTAAGGTTGTTGTTGGTCATGATGAAGAAGGCGAATATTCTCATGGACAGCATATTTTAAATACTTTTGCATTAAAAACAGCTTTAATTAAAGCTAATGATCCTAATTATAAAAACATTTACTCTATTTATGATGTTCCTAAAGTATATTTACATTTATATAAAAATAACCCAATTATATTGAACTACGATATACCTCTTTCTAAATATAATGGTGCAACAGCGTATGAGGTATCCAAAAAAGGCTATCTTCAACACAAGAGTCAACAATATACTTGGTTTACTGATTGGTTTAATGGTAAAAATAATGGCTATACCTCTGCTACTCAAATAACCAAATATAGTCCTATCGAATTTGGATTATATAAATCTAATGTTGGAGAAGACATTTTGAAAAATAATATGTTTGAAAATATTAAATGGGATAATAAACATACTACTAATTTTACAATATACGAGTTCCAACAAATAATTTTAGATAAAATTATATATTTAAGTATTATTCTTTTAACGATTCCAATAATTATTTTAATAACATCCAAAACAAAAACTAAGAAAAAATAATTTTCTTAGTTTTTTTTAATATAAAAGTCATAAATATTATTTTTATTAAAATATAGTTCATTATGTTTAATAATCTTTTTTAAACCATACTTATCATTATAAGCATATATAATGTCATCTTTAATAAAAAATATATAATTATCTTTAATAAGAATATTACTAATATTTTGTATTTCTAATATAATAACTTTTTGATTGTTAATATTGCGATAAATAGTATTGTTT
>JAAZHK010000033.1 GCA_012510745.1 Mycoplasmatota bacterium | reverse complement strand
CCTAATGAATCAGGATGGATACAAGATGAAGATGTTTTAGATACTTGGTTCAGTTCAGCTTTATGGCCTTTTTCGACTTTAGGATGGCCTAAAGAAACAGCTGATTATAAAAGATATTATCCTAATAGTTGTTTAGTAACTGGTTATGATATTATACCTTTTTGGGTTAATAGAATGACTTTTCAAGCTTTACATTTTACTAACCAAAGACCATTTGAGAATTGTTTAATCCATGGTTTAATTAGAGATAAAACAGGTCGCAAAATGAGCAAATCATTAGGTAATGGTATAGATCCAATGGATGTTATAGAAAAATATGGTGCTGATGCTTTAAGATATTTCTTAACAACAAACTCTTCCCCAGGGATGGATTTAAGATATGATGAAGAAAAATTAAAAGCAACTTGGAATTTTATTAATAAACTCTGGAATGCAGCTCGTTTTGTTTTATTAACAGTTGATAATTATCAAAAAGAAGATTATCAAATAAAAGATTTAACATTATCAGATAAATGGATTTTAACTAAATTAAATGAAACTATTAAAAATGTTACTAAAAGTATGGATCAATATGATTTCCATATTGTAGGTAATAATTTATATTCCTTTATTTGGAATGATTTTTGTGATTGGTATATTGAATTATCCAAAAACAATCCATCCAATACAACTAAAAACATTCTTTTAGAAGTATTAATAGCTATTTTAAAAATGTTACATCCTTTTATGCCTTATGTGACAGAAGAAATATATAATATGTTACCTAATAAATCAGAAAAATCAATTATGATAACAAAGTATCCTATTTATGATAAAAATGATTTATTTAAAGAAGAAACACAGTTAATGGAATTAGTTATTAAAGATATAGTTGCTATTCGTAATTTAAAATTAATTAATAAAATTCCTAAAAACGCTTCAGTAGATTATGCTATTAAAGAGAATGTCAAAGATATATTCATTAATCTTTTAAAAATAGCTAACAATATCCCTATTAAAGATAATAATATTAAAATAAAATATGAATCTTCTTTAATTAATATTACATATTACTTTGAGGGTCAAATGGAGAATTTAATTGCTAAGGAAAACGAAATTAAAAAATTACAATTATCTATTAAACGAAGAGAAGCTTTATTAAATAATCCTAATTATGTTAATAAAGCTCCTATAAAAATTGTTGAACTAGATCAACAAAAATTAAAAGAAGAACAAAAAAAATTAAAAATATTATTAAAGGAAGAATAAAAACCAACTAACTAATTAGTTAATTGGTTTTTTTAATTTATTTTATTAAATATCTTTTGACCAATTGTTTTTAGAAGATAAAAGGTAATTAATATCATTAGTAATACAACATTACCCATAATTGTTAAAATTAAAAGAATATCTTTTTGATTAAACTTAATAATTATTGCAATAGAAGTAACTCCTATAACTGAATTTATTAATATACCTAAAATACTTGATAAACTTTGTTTGACAACTCTTATTTCATTATCCCATTTCAACAAGGGAAATAATAAATTAATTAATATACCTAAACTTGCTGATAATAAACTATATAATAAAGGAATTATAATACTTAAAATAATATTGATCAAACCTAAATTTAAATATAGACCTAAAATAACACTATTAATTATAATAGCAGGAATAGTAATAGTTAAATTAACTAATATTTTACTATAAAAGATACTCATAGGAGATATTGGTAGATGTTTAACAATCCAAAGATTTTTACCTTCCATAGAAATGGAACTACACGTGGTGCAAGTCATCATAGAAAAAAGGCTAATTATTAAAGGAGTAATAGTATTTAACATATTACTAAAATTAGGATATCCAATAAATTTATCAATTTTATCAGTACCAAAAAAGATTAAACCAATAGATAACCCAGTTAATATAATTACCATTATAGAAGTATTTAAAACATAAATTGAAGAAGAAAAATATCTTTTTAGTTCTTTATAATATAAAGATTTAATAGGGGAATTAGTTTTTAAATCATTAAGTTTGTAATTATAATTAATTTGGCGATTGGTTAAGTTATAATGAATAAATATAAATAAATGTTCCACAATTTTAATATAAATAATAAATAAAATTAATGGTATTGAAATAAATATTAAAAGAGATATCAAATTATAATCTTTGATAATATTGATATAAACATTAGTTAAAGGATAGATATGATTAAATTTATTAACTATACTTTGACCAATATTGGCTAAATCGATTTGACTCATAGAACTCATTTTTGTTTGAAAATATAAAGCAATAGCAATAAATATTAGTGAAAAAATAATATCTATAAGATTCTTCTTTTTGAAAAAAGACCCTATGTAACTGAATAAGGTACCAATGAAGGTGGCAATTATCATGGGAATTAAAGGAATGATAAGTAAAGTAATGAAGTAATACATAATTAATAATATTGATATAGGAATATATTTTATATATATAATAAAAGCTGGGATCATAATTAATAATGAAAATACTAAATTATAAATATAAAGAATAATTAGTTTGCTAATAATAATTGTATTTTTATTAATAGGTAAACTCATTAAAAAATCATAATCTTTAGTTTCAAAAAGAATTGATTTAACTTTATAAATAGTGGAAAAAAGAATAAAGGAAGAGGCTACAATCATAAATTGAGTGGGTAAAAGATAAGCAGCATTTAATGATTGAAAACCGCTCATTAAAAAATCACCTATTAAAAAGATATAAAAAACTAAATAAAGATACGCTAAAATCATTAAGACGCTCATAACTAAGGGTTTAATCATAGCTCGATAATCTTTATAATTTTTAATTTGCCTTAAGGGCATAAAACTTAAAATGTTAATCTTTACTAATTTAATTATGTTCTTCATTATTTGTAAGCTCCAAAAAAATATCTTCTAAACTTTTGTCTTTAATAACTTTTTTCATATCTCCATATGTTACTAAATGACCATTTCTAATAATAGCGATTTTATTACATAATTTTTCAGCTACATCTAAAATGTGTGTAGAAAAGAAAAATGCTTTACCCTCGGTACATTTTTGATGCATGATTGCTTTTAAAGCATGAGTAGCTTTTGGGTCTAAACCTACAAATGGTTCATCTAATATATATAATTTAGGATCATGAATTAAAGCTGAAATAATTACAATTTTTTGTTTCATCCCATGAGAATAAGTAGCTATGGGGTTTCCTAAACTGTTAGTTATTTCAAACAAATCAGCATATTTTTTGATTCTTTTTTTCCTTATTTCTTTGTCTATTTGATAAATATCAGCTATAAAATTTAAATAATTAATACCAGTTAAATGTTCATATAAATCAGGATTATCAGGAATATATGCTATTCTTTTTTTACATTCAATAGGATTTTCTATAATAGAAATATTATCAATTAAAATATCGCCTTGTTCAAAAGGTAAGATTCCTACAATTGATTTAATGGTGGTTGTTTTACCAGCTCCATTATGTCCAACAAAAGCTACAATATCGCCACTATCGATTTTTAAATTTAAGTTATCAACAACGTTTTTACTAGGAACATAGCTTTTAGAATAGTTTTTAATAGTTAACATATTTTTAAACCTCCTTTGTATAAATTATATCACAATTTTTTTATTATTTGACATAAACTTAAATGGAGTGATGTATATGTTTTTGTCTTTTTTAATTTCGTTAGTTAAGAGTATGATGTTTTTTACTGGTAGTTATTCTAATAATCTATTTCCTGAGCCTTTAACTAAAGCAGAAGAAATCGAATATATTAAAAAAGCTAAATTAGGAAATAAAGAAGCTCGTAATAAATTAATTGAACATAATCTTCGTTTAGTAGCTCATATTGTTAAAAAATTTGATTATAAACCTGAAGATCAAGATGACTTAATTAGTATTGGTACGATAGGTTTAATCAAAGGAGTTGACTCTTTCTCTAATAGTCACGGGACTAGAATAACTACTTATTGTGCAAGATGTATTGAAAATG
>JAAZHK010000032.1 GCA_012510745.1 Mycoplasmatota bacterium | reverse complement strand
ATATTAAATTCAAGAAAAAATGCTTATGTAGCAACAGCCAATGAATTTGTAGATGGCTTAAGAATGATGATGTTAACAGATGCATCTTTATTACCAACAAATGAAGAATCAAAATGTGTACCCATATCCGATATTAAATTAGAAAAAGGGAGTAATACAAAGTCTCCTTTTGGAAAGAAATATGCATCAGATAGCAAAGTATGTGTTAAATATGAAGAGTCTAAAAAAGATTATACATATTCTGTATGTTTAATAGATGAAGGTGGAAATGGATTAAGTTCTAATGATGTACTAAATCTATCAAAATCAGATGTTAAAATAGGGGATGCTAATTGTAGTGAAAACGAAATAGATGTTAGTGAATATGATGAGTTTCATGGTGTTAATAAACCAAAACTTATAATAGGAATGACTCCTATAATATGGAATGGAAGTGATTGGATTGAAACTACAAAAAACAATCCTAACTGGTATAATTATAATTCAAAACAATGGGCAAATGCGAAAACAGAAGATGGAAGTATGTGGGTTTGGATTCCCAGATTTATTTATACAATTAAATCTGGATGGCATTCTTCATCCGAAGGTAATATTGAAATTCAGTTTTCTAAAAATTTTGACGATGATTGGAATTCAAATGTAATCGGTAATATTGAAACTGACAAAACAGCAAATTCTTCTAATAATAAATGGACAAATCATCCTGCTTTTACTTTTGGAGAAACTGAATTAACCGGTTTTTGGATAGCTAAATTTGAAGCTTCTCCTAAAACAGGAGTATCTAATAATGCAGCGGGGGATAATACTCCAAATAAAGAAATAGAATTAAAACCTAATAAAATTGCTTGGCGTTATGTTGCAATAGGCAATGCATTTAAATCAACCAGAAACATGGAAATCAATCCGATTTACGGATGGGGAAATAGTGGAGAGGGTTTAGATACACATTTGGTAAAGAATGTAGAATGGGGAGCAATAGTTTATTTAGCAAAATCACAATATGGAACCGATCTTTATAGAGTTTGGACTAATCCAACAAGTCAATTTATTACAGGTTGTGCAGGAGATAGCGAACAAGCAATAAATACTTCAACATGTATTAATTCTTATGAAACAGTTAATGGTGTAAAAGCCAGCACCACAGGTAATATTTATGGAGTGTATGATATGGTCGGAGGATCTTGGGAAATGGTTATGGGAAATTATGCCAATATATCAGGTGCTTCAGAAATAAATTTATTAGATATAGAAGATAAATATATTGATCGTTATACACAATATTCTAATATTTACTATGGTGATGCTTTATATGAGACTAGTAATATTCCAAAATCACCATATTGTTGGTATAGTATCTTAGCTTATTTCCCTACTTCAAAAGATCCTTGGTTTTATCGCGGGGGAGGTAACAGCACTGGTTTTGGGGCAGTACTGTTTGTTTTTAAAGAATATGATGGAGGCCCATATATTTGGTATGGATTTAGACCAACTTTATTAATTAACGAGTCATTATAACTACTTATAATGGAAAACATCTTATTTATAAAAAATAATATACATGATATAATTTAATAGGTGATAAAATGGAAAAAGTTATACTAATTGATGGTAATAATTTATTATTTAGAAGTTATTATGCAACCGCATATTCTGGAAACATGATGAAAAATTCTAAAGGTTTTCCTACAAATGCAATTTATGGTTTTGTTAATATGATTAATAAAATTATAAAAGAAGAACAAAGCGATTATATTGTAGTAGCTTTTGATAAAGGTAAAACCTTTCGTCATGATAAATACGATTCTTATAAAGCTGGACGTATAGAAATGCCCGATGAATTAAAAGTACAATTTCCGATAGCAAAAGAAATATTAACAACTATGGGAATTAGTTATATTGAGGTTGATAATTATGAAGCTGATGATATTATTGGTACATTAGCCAAAGAAGTTGATAATAGTCCTAATTTTAAGGCAACTATTATTAGTAGTGATAAAGATTTACTTCAACTAATAAGTAATAAAGTTATTGTAAAATTATTAAAACAAGTAGATCATATTTATGTAAACAAAGAAGAATTAAAAAACATGTATGGTTTGACCCCGTTACAAATAATTGATTTAAAAGCTTTACAAGGAGACCCTTCAGATAATATTCCTGGTGTTAAAGGAATAGGTGAAAAAACTGCTTTAAAACTACTAAAAGAATATCATTCTCTTGATAATATATATAACAATATTGATGATATAAAAGGTAGTGTTGCAGAAAAATTACGTAATGATAAAAATAATGCATACATGAGTTATGATATAGCAACAATTTATAAAAACACACCAATTGAATTAGATATTACAAAGTTTAAATATAAAGGAATTAATGAAAAATCGTATATAAAAATTATTGAAGATTTAGAATTTTATTCTTTATTAAAAAAACAATATAATAAAGATTCTGAGATTAACAATAAAACTATTAATAATTATAAAATAATTACTAATATCGAAGAGATTATTATTAATAGTGATTATTCTATATATATCGAAATACTAGGTAGTAATTATCATAAAGACAAACCTATAGGAGTTAGTATTTATGGCAAAGATTTTGCTTATTATATTTCCTTTGATTTATTAAAAGATAGCACAGTTTTTACTGATTCATATAAAAAATATACATATGATCTTAAAAAGCTTTTAGTCATTTTTAAGTATTATAATATTGCAATTAATAATATTGACAATGATTTAATGATTATGGGTTATTTACTTAACTATAATATTAAAGACGATATTGCTTATTTAGCTAATAATAAAAATTATAATATGCCTTTTTATGATAATATTTATGGTTCTTTAACTAAATTAAAGTTACCAGAAACAAAAATCATAACCGATAATAGTCATATTAAAGCTCAATTTATTTATGAAACATATTCTATTTTATTAGATGAAATAGAAAAAGAGGAGATGACTAATTTATATAATAAAATTGAAATTCCTTTAGCTAAAGTATTGGCCGATATGGAATATACTGGAGTTAATATTGATAAAGATTATTTAATTTCGTTTGGTGAAGAAATTAAAATCAAGATGGAAATATTAGCAAGAGAAATTTATAATAATGCTGGGGAAGAATTTAATATTTTATCTCCAAAACAATTAGGCGAGATTTTATTTAATAAATTAAATATTCCTTATCCTAAAAAAATCAAAGCTCGAAACTATTCTACTAGCAAAGATATTTTAGATAAAGTAGTTCACACAAATCCAATTATTGAAAAAGTTCTTAATTATCGTAATTTATCTAAGTTATATACTAATTACATTGTTGGTTTAATAAATGAAATATCAGAAGATGGAAAAATTCACACTATTTTTAACCAAACGTTAACAAGAACAGGAAGACTCTCAAGCGTTAAACCTAATTTACAAAACATTCCTATTCGTTTAGAATATGGTCGTTTAATCAGAAAAGCTTTTATTCCTTTTCAAAATAGCCTTATTTTATCTAGTGATTATTCTCAAATTGAATTAAGAATTCTGGCTCATATGGCCAACGCAACAGACCTTATTGAGGCTTTTAAAAACGAAGAAGATATTCATACTAAAACAGCTACTGATGTTTTTCATGTAGAAAAAGAAGCTGTTACAGAAGAACTAAGAAGAAAAGCTAAGGCAGTTAATTTTGGAATTCTTTATGGTATAAGTGGTTTTGGTTTAGGAGAAGATTTAGGTATTGATTATAAAGAAGCTTCCAGTTTTATTAAAAAATATTTAGAGACATATCCTGGCATTAAAGAATACATGGATCAAGTTATTAAAACAGCATATGAAACAGGTTATGTAAAAACTATTATGAATCGTAAAAGAAATATAGAAGAACTAAGTAATTCTAATTATATGATTAGAAGTAGTGGTGAAAGAATGGCTTTAAATACTCCTGTTCAAGGCAGTAGCGCTGATATATTAAAAAAAGCCATGATTGAAATATATGAACAATTTAATGCAAAAAAATTAAAAAGTAAAATATTAATTCAAGTTCATGATGAATTAGTATTTAATATTGTTAAAGACGAATTAGATGAAGTTCAAGAGATTATTAAAGATACTATGGAAAATACTTATAAATTAAAAGTACCAATAAAGGTTGATATTTCTTATGGCCAAAATTGGTATGAAGCAAAGTAGGTGTTATAATGCCCGAATTACCAGAAGTGGAAACAATTAAAGAAAATCTAAAATCAAAAATACTAAACAAAAAAATAATAAAAGTAACAATTAATTGGAACAATATTATCCAATATCCTGATATTTCTAACTTTAAAAAGCAATTAACTAATCAAACTATTAATGATATTACTAGAAAAGGGAAATGGCTAATTTTCGATTTAAACGATTATGTATTATTATCTCATTTGAGAATGGAAGGCAAATATTTTTATAAAGAAAAAGATACTCCATTACTAAAACACGAACATATAATTTTTCATTTAAGTAATAATTACCATTTAAGATATCATGATATTAGAAAATTTGGAAAAATGCATTTACTTAAAAAGAAAGACTTAGACAATTATTATATTTTTAGTAAATTAGGATTAGATCCTTGGGATAATAATTTAAATATTAATTATTTAAAAAATAAATTTAAATCTAATTTACCTATTAAAACT
>JAAZHK010000031.1 GCA_012510745.1 Mycoplasmatota bacterium | reverse complement strand
GGTGAAAATTATGTAAAACATTATGTTGCCAAACCTGGTTTCTCTGAACATCAAACCGGCTTAGCACTGGATATTGCCAGTAAAAATAATGATATATTTAATAACTCAAAAGAAGCTAGCTGGCTTTTGAATAATGCTTATAAATATGGTTTTATATTAAGATACCCTAAAAACAAAGAGAGTATTACAGGATATAAATACGAACCTTGGCATTATAGATATGTTGGAATAGATATTGCTACCTATATTTATGAAAATAATTTAACTTTTGATGAATATTATATTAGATTTTTAGACAAATAAAAAAGCTTAAAGCTTTTTTATTTGTCATTAATTTCAAAGTTTTCTAAAGTGCCATCACTATTAATTATTTTATTAATAGATTCTTCAGCATTAGTTAATTTTTCACTACATTTATTAGCATAAATAATTGCTTCGTTAAATTTACTAATAGCATCATCTAAAGGAATATTCCCATTTTCTAAATCTTGTACTATTTTTTCTAAATTATTTAAATTTTCTTCAAAAGATAATTCTTTTTTTTCTTTCATCTTACTCCTCCATAACCTTAGCTTTAATATTACCATCAAATACTTTAATATTTAATAGATCATCTTGCTTAATTTCATTAATACTGGTTATTATCTTATTGTTTAATTTAGTAATTGAATAACCTCTTTTTAAAGTAAGTTGAGGATTTAATACCTCTAATTTACTATTAATATTATTATATTGATATTTTTTTAATTCGATTATCTTTAAAACATTATTATATAGTTTATCCAATATATTAGCAAAAGTTTGTTCTTTTACTTGATATATATTAATTGGATTTTTTAATATATAACTGTTAGTTAACCGAGACAAAATCTCTTTATTAATATTAATATTATTCATTATAACTTTTATAAGTCTAGTTTTTATTTGATATAAATATTCTTTAATATTATTAATATCAGGTACGGCCATCTCTGCTGCTCCTGTTGGAGTTGGTGCTCTTAAATCTGCGACTAAATCCGCAATTGTAAAATCTACTTCATGACCTACTGCTGAAATTATAGGAATATTAGAATTATATATAGCTCTAGCTACTACTTCTTCATTAAAGGCCCATAGATCTTCAATAGAACCGCCTCCTCGACCAACAATTAATAAATCAACAGTTCCCAATTCGTTAGCTTTCTTTATTGCTTCTACAATAGACTCCTTTGAACCCTCACCTTGTACTAAAGCTGGAAAAATAATCGTTTGTGAAATTGGCCATCTTCTTTTAATTGTTGAAATTATATCTTTAATAGCTGCACCTGTTGGTGCAGTTACAATCCCAATTTTTTGGGGTATTTTTGGAATAGTTTTTTTGCGAGATTCATCAAATAGACCTTCTAACATTAATTTCTTCTTTAATTGTTCATAAGCTATATATAAATTACCAATACCATCTTCTAGCATTTCATTAACATATACTTGATAAGTTCCAGAATTTTCATATACACTTACACGACCTACTAGTAATACTTTCATGCCATCTAATGGCATAAAGCTTAAAGTCTTAACACTAGAAGCAAACATAATCGCATTAATTCTTGAGTTTTCATCTTTAATAGTAAAATAATAATGACCTCTTGTATGAGCTTTAAAATTAGATATTTCACCTCTTAAAAACACTTCATTTAAATTTTCATCATTGTCTAATTTAAACTTAATATATTTATTTAAACTAGTGACAGTAATATATTTATCATTCATAATTTACCTCATTGTGGTATATGTTATCTAAAACCCCATTGATCATTTTAGTAACTTTTACATCACTATATTTTTTAGATAACTCTATTGCTTCGTTAATAGCAACTATACTTGGGACCTCTTTAGTCATTAATTCATAAATACCAAGAGAGATAATGGCTTTATCGACTTTATTTAAACGATTAATATCCCAATTTTGTAAATATTTATTGGCTAATTTATCTATTATAGTTTGTTTTTCAATAATACCTAAAATATTGGTATTTAAAAAATCGTTTTCCAATTCTAATTGATCTTTAATTAAGTCCATGGTTTCATATGAAATTTGAGCATCATTAAAAATATATATTTGATACAATACATTTATAATTATTTGTCTTAACTCACTACGACTTTTCATAATTATCACCTATCTTTATTTTAACACAAAAAAGATAAAAATAATATATTAATCATTTTTATCTTTTATTAATTCTTTCAGTTCATAAACCTTATTCAAAGCCTGTAAAGGAGTAATATTTAAAGGATCTATTTCATTTAATTTTGATGTTAAATTATTTATTACTGTTGTTGTTTGTTCTTCTTCAATAAATAATGATGTTTGAGTAAATATCTTTTTTCTGATACTTTTATTTTCATAAGCAGCAAGAATATCATTAGCACGTTTAATTATTTCATTAGGTAATTTTGCTAAAGCTGCTACATGAATACCATAGCTTTTATCAACTGCTCCCTTTTTTATTTTGTGTAAAAAAGTAATCTCGCCCTCTCTTTCAATGGCCGAAACATGAATATTTTTTAAATTTATTAACTCATTAGATAAAGAAGTTAATTCATGGTAATGAGTAGAAAATAATGTTTTAGCTTTAATATAATCATGAATATATTCTAATATAGCTTGAGCTAAACTCATTCCATCATAAGTCGCTGTACCTCTTCCAAGTTCATCAAATAAAAGCAAACTATTAGTTGTAGCTTCAGCAATAGCCATATTAGCTTCTTTCATTTCAATCATAAAAGTTGATTCCCCAGATACTAAATCATCACTAGCCCCTATTCTTGTAAAAATTTTATCAAATAAAGGTATTTTACAACTTTTACAAGGGACATAAGATCCTATTTGATTCATTATTACAATAATAGCAAGTTGACGCATATAAGTACTCTTACCTGCCATATTAGGACCTGTAATTAATAAAATATTTACATCATCATCCATAACAATATCATTAGGTACATATTCATTTTTTAAAACTTTCTCTACTACTGGATGACGAGCATCTTTTATATTTATTATTCTTTCATCTGTTATTTCAGGTTTAACATAACTGTTGTTTTCGGCTGCTATTGTTAAAGATTGAAGCATATCTATTTCAGCTAGTATTTTAGATGTAACTTGTAATCTTTGAATATATGTTTTAACTATATCTCTTATATTTATAAATAAATGATACTCTAAATCTATTATTTTCTCTTCGGCACCTAATATAATATTTTCTTTTTCTTTTAATAAAGGGGTAATAAATCGTTCACAATTGCTTAAAGTTTGTTTTCTTTCATAACCAAATTCATCTTTAATAATTGAACCTTCTTTAATTGTTATCGGAGCATCCTCGTTAATAGTTTGGTCTAACAATTCATATAAATCAGGAAAAGTTTCAATTTTCTTATCATATTTTAATTCTTCTAAAATATTATCAATAAATGGTAAAACTTTTAAAGAATCTTTTAATTGAATTAAATCCCTGGCATTTAAATTGCCATAACTAATGCGACTTGATAATCTTTCTAAATCATAAACCTCATCTAAGGCATTTATAAGTTCTTCTCTAAAAATAAATTCAGTTAATAGTTTTTCGATTATATTATGACGACGAATAATTTCTTCTTTATTTACTAACGGATTTTCAATATTATATTTTAATAATCTAGCTCCCATTGCAGTTTTGGTTTTATCTAATAGCCATAGTAAAGAATATGTTTTATCTTGTTGACGAATAGTTTGTACTAATTCTAAATTCTTCTTGGTATAAATATCAAACAGTAAATGTTCATTCATAATTAAAACTTCAGCACTTTGAAGATGTTTTAATATATCTTTTTTAGTTTCATTAATGTAAAATAGTAAATGTTTTATCGTATTAACCATACGTATATCTTCTAAGTTTTCATATACTTGAATATAGTCATTATTTTCTAAAATGTTATCTTGATAAGTAACTAAAATATTGTTAAATTCCCTTAAATTATTAATAATTTCTCGATCTATATTGCTATTTACTATTATTTCTTTTATATTATAAGATTTAACTATATTAAGTAAGTTTGTTGTATTTTCAGCTATTGTTACGTAAAAATAACCAGTTGTTATATCTGTAAAGCTTATTCCATAACAATAATCAAAATCATAAATATTACCAATATAATTGTTTTCTTTCGCATCTAAACTATTATCTAAAATAGTTCCTTTAGTTATAACTTGAACTACATCACGATCAACTACCCCTTTACTTTCTTTCGGGTCAGTTAATTGTTCACATATAGCTACTTTATAACCTTGATTAATAAGTTTTTCTACATAAGCACGATAAGCATGATAAGGTACTCCACACATTGGAATCCTTTCTTTAAGACCAGCCTGTTTACCTGTTAAAGTTAATTCTAATTCACGACTACATAATAAAGCATCTTCAAAAAACATTTCATAAAAATCTCCAAGACGAAAAAAGATAATCGCATCTTCATATTTATCTTTAACATTTAAATATTGTTGCATCATTGGGGATAATCTTTGCCTATCTACTTCACTACGTTTCATATTTATTTCCTCTATTTATATTATATCATGTATTATATTCGGTATAAAGAAAAAAGAATAATATATTTACTTATATTATCCATTTATATAATAAGAAAAATCCGATGATTAAACCTAAAAAAATAGCAGTTAAAATTATAATGATACTATTACTTTTCATAGTAAAGCCTCATATTTATCTTTTAAAATATATATACTAGCACAGCTCATAAAACAAATAACCGCATTTTTATGTTCTAATAATTGATTAACAGTTTCATTTGTTATTAAAGTTCCATTTCTTAATTTATTTATAATTGCATCACTAGAAATATTATCATAATCACTAGCTATTTCTCTATCAGAATTAATTGGTGTTACATAGGCTTTGTCAGCAATGTTTAAAGATTCAATAAAATCTTCAGTAAAATCTTTAGTTCTAGAGTATGTATTAGGCATAAAAACTGCTACTAACTCTTTATTCGGATATTTTTGTTTTACTGATAATAAAGTAACTTTTATTTCTGTTGGATGATGAGCATAATCATCAATTGTAACAATATCACCAATGATATTTTCTTTAAATCTTCTTTTAGCATTTGTAAAATGATCTAATTCATTATGAATATCAGTTACAGTTAAATTATTTAAATAACCAATATAAATAGCTGATAAAGCATTTAAAATCATATGAGATCCATATAAAGGCAAAATAAAATTACCAAACAAAATTCCATTTATATAACAATCAAATTGACTACCATGTTCACTATATTTAATATTTTTAGCTATTACATCATTATCTTCATTAAAACCATAAAAAATTATTTCTTTATTAGTTTTTATTTTTCTAATATTTTGATCATCGCCACAAGCAATGACTATATCTTTAGTTTTATTAATAAATGTTGTAAAGGTATTAATTAAATCATCTATATCTTTGTAACATTCAGTATGTTCTAAATCAATATTTGTAAGAATCGTAATAGTTGGTGAGTAAGCTAGAAAATGACGTTTATATTCACATGATTCTAATATAAATAACTCATTTTTTTTATTTGCATAGCCAGTTCCATCCCCTATAAAATAATTGCAACCTACTTTTTTTTCTAAAAGAGTTTTTAACATCATACTAGTAGTAGTTTTACCATGAGTTCCTGCAACACATATAGTTTTAAATTGAGCTGATAAAGAACCTAAAATATCATGATAGAGCATTATTTTTGCCGGACTATTATTGACTCTTTTTATCTCAGGATGTTCACCACTAAAAGCTGCTGAATAAGTTACTATTGTATCTTTTTCTAAAATATAACTATTATTAGTATAGATTTTAATCTTTCTTTTATTTAAACCATCTTCAGTATATTTATAATCCTTATAATCATCATAACCAACAACTTCATGTCCTAAATCAAATAAAATACAGGCTAAAGTTGCCATGCCAGCACCTTTTATTCCTATACAATAATACTTCATTCTATCACCTATTTATATTATATCAACAAATATCTTATTTGTTAATATTTAAAATTAAATTATATTTATTTATTAAAATCTTCTGCAATTTTAGATAAGACCTTTTTTAAACTTTTATCAACTAAACTTTGTAATTTATTTGACAATTTTAAACCTGTTTTTGAAATATTATTACTATATTTTTTAGTCTTTAAATAATTATCGATAGTTATATCTTTTCCTTCTTTAATATCAGCTTCAAACCTTTTAATAGCTTCATTAGTCATAACTGTTTTTTGATTATTATTATATTCATAATAACCACTTACTTGAGTTACAAAAAGGGCTAAAAAGAATAAAACAATTAAAAGAATAAAACCTTTTAAAAAATGATTATTCATTATTAGCTCCAATATAATTGGCTAAAACATTAGCAACAGCAACTACAGAATTATAAACTTCATAAATATCATTATCTACTCCCCCAAATTCAATTAACATAACATTTGATGATAAATGTTGATTATATATTCCATTAACACCAGGTCCTTCTTTTTTATAAATACCTCTAGAAATTCCAGGATAATGTTTTTCTAATAAATTATTTAAATTAGTAGCTAAATTTAAATTATTTTGATAACTAGGATTTTCTAAACCAATTAAAAACATTATTTTAGCATAACTTAAATCGTTTATTTGTGCTGTAGTAATTTGCTTTTTAACTGAATCACGATGTATATCGATGAAATATTTAATACTAGGATATTTAATCTTTACATCATTAATAAGCATTTCAGTTACTTTGTAACTAGCAGCATAATTCCAATTATTAATATTTAAGATTTCTTTAATATTTGTTTCTTCAACAATCGATTGAATACCTAAATCTTTTAACTTTTCTCTTAATATATAACTAGTCATCATAACATTAGGAGTAATATTATATAATTCAGTATTATCTTGATGATAATTTTCTAATTGATGAGTATTATATATATATACTAAAGGATCTTGAATATTTACTTTACTATATGGATCGTTAATATATTTACTTTTTTTTGATAACTCATTTATATCTTCTAAAGCATCATTATCAATTTGTTGGATAGATAAAGTTTTAATATAATTATTAGTTAAAAAAGTAACTGGATTTTTAGGGTCAACATTGGCTAAAAAAGAAATAACCTTAGTTGCTATTGTTTCCTTTTCAATATTGCTATTCATATAATTATTTGAAGAATTAATAATATTTCGTAAAAATTCTTCATTAGTAATATTTAAATTTAATTGATGAAATATTTTTAAAGTTAATATATAACAAAAAAGAAAAATACTTATTAATAAAATTATTTTTCTATAAGATTTATGTTTGTTTAATTTTTCTTTTTTATTTTTCATATAATTCTCCATTAATTTATATGTTTCATTATATGAAATTATACTTACTTTTTTCGTCGTTTTATAAATTTAGTTGTTTATTTTGATGTAAACAATTATTAATTCCTTTAGCTAAAACAAAGCTTAGTTTTTCAATTAGAAAATCAATTTCCTTAGGAGTAACCATTAAATTATAATTAATTGGTGTTAAAACTTCAAAAATTAAGGATTTTATTTCTTCTTCGTTTAAGGTTCCAATAATACCTACCAATTTTTGTTTTTCTGTTGGATTTAAATTGCTTTTATAATTTAAATAATTTTCATTTATTTTTAATTTACTGCTAGCTTGATTAATAGTTTCTTTTTTATAACTAATATTTTTATATAAATAATTAATAGCATCACTAACTATCGTTACAGCATCAACAACAGTAGGTACTCCAATAGCTATAACTGGAATACCTACTGTTTTTAAAGAAATTTCACTACGAATATTACCTACTCCACTACCTGGTTCAATTCCCGTATCAGTTATTTGAATAGTTTTATTAACTCGATCAATAGTAGACGATGCTAAAGCATCTATAACTATTAAACAATGAGGTTTATTATGTTCTAAAATACCTAAGATAATATCTTTAGTTTCAATTCCGGTAACTCCCATAACTCCAGGTATAAAAGCAGCTACATTACGAAAACCTACTTCTATATCGGTATTATCTAATTTAAAGAGATGTGATGTAACTAATATATTTTCAACTGTTTTAGGCCCTAAAGCATCAGGAGTCGATTTAGAATTACCTAGACCTATAACTAAAACAGTATCGTCGTCTTTAATATTATTTATTTTTAAGATTTGTTTTAATTCATTTGATAAAACATTTATAACTTTATTTTGATTACTAGAATCAGTTATATCTTCAAAAGATATTGTTATATAATTACCAGGCTTTTTATTTAATAGTTCAGCTTGTTTTAAATCTAAGGTAATACGATCAACATTAATATCTTCAATACTTTCCTTAATCATTTTAAAATCACTAATACCGAAACTGGTAATCGTATCACTAATTAAATCAGTTCTAAGCATAAATCTACTAGTATTAATTTCATGACCCATATTCTTCACCATTATTAGTTTAATATAAATTTAAAATTTCATACAAAAACATTGCATTATAAATAAATATTTGATAAGATTAATATGTTTTAAAGTGAGGTGAAAAAATGCCAAATATTAAAAGTGCTAAAAAGAACGTTTTAATTAATGAAAAAAGAAGAAAAGCTAATTCATCATTTAAATCAAGTATGAAAACAGCTATTAAACAAGTGGAAAAACTTGTTAAATCTAATGAAAAAGAAAATATTAATATAAAACTTAATGAGGCTAATAAAAAAATTGATAAAGCAGTAAAACGTGGCTTAATTCATAAAAACAAGGCGGCTCGTAATAAAGCTAAGTTAAATAAAATGATTAATAATATGGAGTAATTATTACTCTTTTTTTGCAGATATAATTAATATTTGTTATACTAGAAAAGGTGATTATATGAAAATAGGTCGTTTAATAAGTACAGTTCTTTTTGTTTCTATTATAAGTCTTATAATTGTTTTTCGTAATGATTTAGTAAAATTATATTTAGATATATTAAATGTCTATGAAAAAGAAATTAAAATAACTGAAAAAAATAAATATTATCGTAATATTGATTTTGTTTATGTTCAAAATACTAATAATTTTATACCTGAAAATAAACAAGATATATTAAATATTTATTATACTGTTGTTAACAGCGGATTAGAAGAATTTTCTTTTTATTGTAACGATAAAAAATATGCGACTTGTTTAGATGATGTAAGATATATAGCTAGCAATCAAATTACTTTATCGCATATTAATAATTTTGTTCATCCTTTTAATAGTTTTAGTCATATTGAAACAATTTATGATAGTATTGGCAATATTAAATTACAAATAAAGAAAAATTACAGTAATAAAAAAATAACTACTATTGAAAATAAAGTCCAAGAAATAATGAATCAACTAATTAAAGATGATATGAATAATGAAACTAAAATTAAAATCATCCATGACTATATAATTAATAATACTAGATATGACAACAACCGAAGTGATCACAATATTATTAAATATGATTCTGATACAGCTTATGGACCATTAATTGAAGGTTACGGATTATGCGGTGGCTATTCCGACGCTATGATGATATTTTTAATTAATTTTGGAATTAATAACTATAAAATTGCTAGTGATAATCATGTTTGGAATTATATTTATAATAACAATGATTGGTATCATCTTGATCTAACATGGGATGATCCTATTACAACAAACGGAACTGATGTTTTAGAATATAATTTCTTTTTAATAACCACCTTAGAACTAGAAGAAATAAATGATGCTCAACATGTATATGATAAAATAATATATCAACAATAAAAGAATAGATAACCTATTCTTTTATTATGTTTATAATTGCATTTACAGTTTCTTCAAAGTGATTATAATTAACATCAAACCAAATTACCGGTAATTGATTATTAAAAAAAGTATATTGTCTTTTCGCATAATTTCGCGAATTCTTTTGAATTAATTCGATACTTTCATTTAAGGATAAAGTTTGATCAAAATATTTATATAATTCTTTATAACCTATAGCTGTATTAATAGATCTTGTTTTAATATTTTTATTATATAATGCTTCTACCTCTTCTATTAATCCATTATTAATCATTTTATCAACCCTATTATCAATAATTTTATATAGATTATCTCTTGGGGTTGTTAAACCAACAAATATAGCATCATATAATAATTCATTAGCTTTATTATTTTCAACATCATTTTGTTCTTTTTGAAATTGTCTTAATAAACGTTGACGATTATTAATATGAATATTTTTATTTTGGATTTTAGTATATATTTCCTTATTAGTTAAATGATCATAATTAACAAAATCTTCTTTAATAAAATTATAATTATATAATGCTGCTTTAATATATAAACCTGTTCCTCCAACTAAAATCGGAGTTTTATTTTTATTAAAGATCTCTTTAATTTTTAATCTAGCATGTTTTTGATATAAATAAACATTATAGTCTTCATTTAGTTCACATATATCAAAAAGATGATGAGGAATTCCTTCTTTTTCTTCTTCGGTAACTTTAGCTGTCCCAATATTTAATCCTTTATAAACTTGCATGCTATCAGCATTAATTATTTCCCCATTGAATTTTTTAGCTAACTCAATACTTAACCTAGTCTTACCGACTCCAGTTGGACCTAAAATTACTATTACTTTATTTTTCATTACTTTTTACCTTTATCTTTTTTAAATCGCTAAAAGTTGTAATCGGAACATCAGCCACTTTATTTGCTAATATTTCTAAATATACAAAAAAATCTACCAAAGATGCTTTAGAATCGTTCTTCATAGTACGCATTATAAATTGCATAACCTTATCTTCTTTTATATACAAATTAATTTCTGAATAATTTTTAGCAATTTCAGTCATTAACATTGATCTAATTTGTTTTTGATTTTCTTCATATACTTTATCAGGAGTACGCCAGTCTGAATAAAGATAGTCATCAGTATCAATAAAATAAAAACCTTTTTTATTTACTATTGTATTTCTTAATGCAATATCACTAGTCTTTATAAAAGAATCTGATATTTTCTTTGTATCTATTTCCAATTTACTAATAAACTTTGGTAAATTACTAAGCTTAATCTTTTCAAAACAATTAGTTAAAGTTTGACCAGGAACATAGCGCATGGAATATCCAATTATTTTATCTTTTACATATATAAGATTTTCAGGAAAAACATAAGAATCATTTTTCACATCTAATAAATGATCAAAAAATTTTAAATCATAATAATATTGAATTTCAGTGTCATCAAATAATTTATAAACTTCAAAACCATTAGGCATCAAATAACAGGTTCCAAAAGCACCTGATCCTAATCTATAACCATCTTCTTTAACTGCTTCTAATTCATTGTAATTTTCTAAAATTATTTTTTTACTCATAATATCTCTTCTCACAACGCATATTATAGCAAAATAGAACTAAAAAAGCAATAAAAAAGTCTTATACAGACCTTTTAAATAATTTTTCTAATTCATATTTAGAGTAAGAAACAATAGTTGGACGACCATGAGGACATGTAAAAGGATTTGATGTTTGTCTTAATTTATCAATTACAACTTGCATATCAGCTATAGTTAAATTTTCATTAGCTTTGATAGAAAGTTTACATGCTAAGGTAATAGCAACTTGTTCTATAAATTTAGTTTTATTGAAATTACCTTTATTAATAATAATATCAATAATATGATTAATTGATGCTGCTTCATTATTTTTAGGCAACCAAACTGGATGACTTCTAACAACAAGTGTATTAACACCAAATTCCTCTACTTCAATACCTAAATCTTTTAAAATATGAAAATGTTCTTTTAAAATTATGAATTCATTACTAGATAATTCAATATTAAGAGGAATTAATAAATTAATCATATCTTTCTTATCGTCAGTAAGTTCTTTTAAATAACGTTCATAATTAATTCTTTCGGCTGCTGCATGTTGATCAATTATATACATTCCATTTTCGTTTTCACCTATTATATAAGTTCCATGTACTAAACCAACAGGATAAATTTCTTTGATACGATTAGTCAATGGCTCTTCTTTTAGAATGGTAGAAGATTCATTAATTTCTAAATCTAATGTTATTTCTTCAATATTAGGATATGCTAATTTAACGGGTTCAGAAACAATATCTAATGTTTTTTTAATTTCTTCTTGATTAAAAACCACTTCCTTTATTTCAGGTATTAAAATAAAAGTTTTTAATTTATTATTTATGGTATTAAATATTAACTCTTTTAAATTATCGAATTTAGAAAACTTAATATCGCTTTTAGTTGGGTGAATATTAACATCAATTAAAATAGGGTCTACATCAATATTAATAATTACTATAGGATATTTATTCTCTGCTATATAAGTATGATAAGCCTCTTTTATAATCTTTATAATTTCATTATTTTTAATTACACGACCATTAACTAATACTGTTATAGATTTAGCACTTCCCTTTACTATTTCTGGATATGATATATAACCACTAATCGCATAGTCATTATTTTCAGCTTTTATTTCAATCATTTTCTTTGTAGCTGCTAAACCATATATATCATTAATCACTTTAAGTAAGCGATCTGAACCATCTGTATTTAAAAGTAATTTATTATTATTTGATAATTTAAATTTTATTCTAGGATAAGACAATGCCATTTTATTAACATAATCTAAAATATTTGTTAATTCTATATAAGGATTTTTTAGGAATTTTAATCTTACTGGGGTATTATAAAAAAGATTATTAATTGTAATAATCGTTCCTCTTCTTAAATCCGATTCTTTTATATCTTCAATAACTCCTCCATTAATAGTTAATTCTGTACCTACTTTACCATCAGAAGTTTTCATATTGACTTGACTTACAGAGGCAACCGAAGGTAAAGCTTCTCCTCTAAATCCTAAAGAAGTAATATTAAATAAATCATCTATTTCAGATAATTTACTTGTAGCGTGACGTAAAAAAGCATTTTTAGCATCACTTTTATTCATACCTTTTCCATTATCAATTACTTTAATTTGTTTAATACCAGAATCTATTAAATCAATTTTTATTTCTGTTGCAAAAGCATCAATTGAATTTTCAACTAACTCTTTAACAACATTCATACATCTTTCAACTACTTCTCCTGCAGCAATTTTATTAGCTAAATCAGTTGACATTATTTTTATTTGATTCATTTTAATTAGCCCCGGTATTACAAGAATTAGTAGGTTTAATTATACCCGCAGGTTTTTCGTTTCGACTACAATTTAAATAAGGTGTATAATTTAAACTAATATTAATATAGTTATCATTGTCATCTTTCTTGTCGCTCCTTTTAACTATAATAAAAGAGCCCTCTATACAATTTAAATCTGAATTATCAGGATCTTTTAAAGCTTTTATATATTTATTATTTATTAAAAAAGAAACATCTAAAAAACACTCTTCTTCATTAATAGGAATACTATTACTATTTTGAGTTAAATACGCTATAGCTGCTTTTTTCATAACATCCTCATGTGAACGGTAAGCTCTTTTTTTACTAGCTTTAATAACATAACTAACACTCGGAATAGCTATTGAAAAGACAATTCCAATTACTAAAATAACTGCCATTAGTTCTGTTAAAGTAAATCCTTTTTTATTTATTTTTTTCATTTTATCACCAATTTTATTATACTATAAATTACGTAAATAAACAAATAAATTATTTGCTGTTTTCTTATCAATAACAGCTTCTAATTCTTTTAATGAAGCTTCCTGCATTTGTTTAAGCGATCCAAATTTCTTTAATAATAATTGACGTTTTTTCGGTCCAATTCCTGGTACTAAATCAATTAAACTAGCTAAAGAACCTTTTCTCTTAATATGACGATGATAATTTATTGTATATTCATGAACCTCTTCTTGAATTTTACTTAACATTAAAAATAAATGACTATGATTATTTAATTTAATTTCTTCTAAATTATCATTAATGATAGTGTTTGTATGATGCTTTTGGTTCTTTTTTAAACCTATAATTTTAATATCTAAATTTAAACTATCAAGAATTTCTTTTGCTGCTTTAACTTGTAGTGTACCTCCATCTACAATGATAATATCTGGGCGTTCAAAACCCTCTAATAATGCCCGGTAATATCTTCGATAAACAACTTCTTTCATTGCTGATAAATCATCTTTTATAGACATGTCTAATTTGTATTTACGATATTCTTTTTTTAAAGGTTCAAATTGATCAAAAACAACCATACCTGCTACATAAAAAGTCCCAAATAAATGAGAATTATCAAAAGCTTCAATTCTAGATACTTTATCTACTTTTAATAACTCCTTTAATTCTTGAAGAGCTTTTTCTTTTTCTTTTATTGATTTATTTAATTGTGCTTCCTTATTTTGAAATGCTATTTCTGCATTCTCATTTGCCATATTTAATAATTGCTTAACAATTCCTCTTTTAGGAGTACTTACTTTAATTTTTAAATATTCTGATAATAAATTATTATCTAATATATCGTTTAAAATTATTTCTTTAGGAAGTATATGATTATTTTCATAATAATGAATAATAAATTGTAAAAGATCTTCGACTATGTCTAAAGTATTTATATTATAATTGTAGCTACCAAATAATAACCCTTCTCTAATATTAAAAACTGTTATAGACAAATAGTTTAAAGTAGCATAGTAACCAAATATATCATAATTAATTTGACGATTTAAAGCAACTTTTTGTTTAGTTAAGGTAATTTCAATATCTGTTAACATATTTTTTAATTCTAAAGCTCTTTCAAAATTTAAATTTTTGCTAGCTTTTTTAATTTCAAAATTAATTTTATCAGTAATTATTTTATTATTGCCTTTTAAAAAACTAATTATTTCATTTGTCATTGTTTTTAATTTATCTT
>JAAZHK010000005.1 GCA_012510745.1 Mycoplasmatota bacterium | reverse complement strand
TTGGAGCGGATGATGGGAATCGAACCCACGTAGTCAGCTTGGAAGGCTGAGGTTCTACCATTAAACTACATCCGCAGTTGGTGTCCTGTGCGAGATTCGAACTCACGACCCTTTGATTAAAAGTCAAATGCTCTACCGGCTGAGCTAACAGGACGTACTTAAAAATGGTTGCCTCGGCTAGATTCGAACTAGCGAATGTCAGAGTCAAAGTCTGATGCCTTACCACTTGGCTACGAGGCAATATATTTCAAGTGGTGGAGAGAGACGGATTCGAACCATCGTACCCTAAGGAACAGATTTACAGTCTGTCGCGTTTAGCCACTTCGCTATCTCTCCATATGGTGCCGAAACCAGGACTTGAACCCGGAACCTACTGATTACAAGTCAGTTGCTCTACCAATTGAGCCATTTCGGCAAATAAATGGTGGGCGATATAGGACTCGAACCTATGACCCCCTGCTTGTAAGGCAGGTGCTCTAACCAACTGAGCTAATCGCCCTTTTATATAATAGGACGTAAATAAATATATCATTTACATACTATTTTGTCAATATAGAAATGATTTTTTTACATTTTTTAAAGATTATCTAGTGTTTTAATTTTAGTCATTTTAATTTCAATCCAATTATCTAATAGATCTCTTAAAGTAGAAAAACCTAAAGGTGTTTCTACGATTGGTAGTCGTTTAGGTTTATTAATATTATAATTAATACCTTTAATACTTAATTTTACTTGAAACATATCTTTGTCAACTTCTAAAACTTTTACTCTTATAGTTTCTCCAATTTTAACATAATCATTTATATTTTTTACAAATCCTGAAGAAATCTCTGATATATGAATTAATCCGTTATAATAATCATCTAAACCAATAAAAATACCATAACTTTCTATTCCAGTTACACAACCTGTTACTATTTTTCCTGGTTCATATTTACACATATATCTCACCTTTATAAATTATATCATAATTATTTAAACCTAACAACATATTTACATAAATGAAAATATATTTTATAATTAATAAAAGGAGATAAAATGAACGATATAGATAAAAGAATTATAAATGTTTTAGATAAACTAAGACCATTTTTAATAAGCGATGGTGGAAATATTGAATTTATTAAATTTGAAGAAGGAAAAGTATATGTTCGTATGCTTGGAGCATGTGCTGGCTGTCATTTAATGGAATCGACTTTAAAAGATAGTATTGAAGCAGCTTTAGTTAATGAAATAAAAGAAGTAACAGAAGTAATTAATGTTAATAATTAAACTTTCTTGATAACCAAACAACATCAGGTAACTGATGTTGTTTATTTATTATTAAAAAGATTCTATATAAAAACATTTCATATTCATCTACCCGATCAATTATTTTTAAAAACTCTTTTTCATCAGTATTATTATTAATTACTGCTTCATATAAATCAAAATATAAAGAAGGATATAATAGTCTTCCATATAATAATTTAGCATCATCTAAAGACATATTCAAACTAGCAAAATAAGATTCTATTTCTTCATAATCATAATTATTAATAAAAAAGAAACTTTTTAACATTTCGCTAATATCTCTTGTAACATGATCTATAATTATATTTAAAGGGTTATATAAATCTAATAATGTATCATTTTCTTTTATTCTTTGATGAGATACATATAAATCATGTTGTTGATTAATAATTAAAGCATCTTTTATATAACTAATTGCATTTTCAGCCATTCCTAAATAATAATATATTGAATCAACTATTTTGGGATATTTATTTTTAATATGATCAATTTGATATTCATAATAGTCTATTTTTTTACTCCATAAATCAACCCAGGCAAATCTATTTAAAGAACTATTTTTTAAATGATTAACGACAAGACTATATTTCTTTATGTCGCTTAATTTAATCTTTTTATTGTCAATAATATTAGTTTTAATTAACACATAAGGAATGTTATCAATCATAGTTATAATATTTTTATTTTGATTTAAAATAATATAACCAAAATAATAATTAAATTGGTTAATATATAAACTTAATTGATATATATCATTTATCTCATTTATATTTCTATCATATAAACAAAATACATAATAACTGTTATTATGTTTAAAGTAATAACTACTATTTCTAGTTATTATAGATTCTTTAATTTCCATATTATAATAATATTTTAAATTTTTTTGCATATTATTACCTCTAATAAATAATATGGATAAAATCTATCTTTATGTAATAAAAAAAAGACTTAACGTCTTTTTGAAAAATCTTCTGTTAAAGGAGGATTAATTCCTGCCATTAAATCCGCAACTTGTTGTTGAAGAAAAGCTATTTTAGCATTATTATTTGCTGTTTTATCTTCAAAAGTTTTTGTAGACAATGAAATATTTTCTGCTTCGGCCTTTAAACCTGCCAGTTTTTGAGCTTCCGCTGCTACCTGTTTTGCTTTTTCTGCCTCAACAGTTTTCTTAGTTATTTCTACTTGTTCTAACCATTTCTTTAATTCTTCTTCCGAACTATGAAAATCATTTTTTGCAGCTGCCTCTTCTTCAGACAATTTAGGAATTATATTCTTTTCTAATTCTTTTGTTTCTTTATTTAATGCTTCTAAAGTTAAATTTCTTTTATCTTCTGTCATACTTCCCATATAACTAGTAGTGATTCCTAAATCCTCATCCTTTAAAGGAACTTCTTTTATTGGTTCTTCAAATAAAGAAAAATCATATTTTGCTATAACTGGTTCTTCTGACGTTGTTATAGTTGAATCTACTTCATTAACAATTTTATCTTTTGTCCCTAATAAGGCTTCCAAATAATTACCTGCTCTTTCTTCAACAATCTCATTTGTTAATACTTGTGTTTTAGGTTGCCCCTTAGGATTAAATTCACTTGCTTTCTCTGCCTTTAAATGCATTAAAGCATTTGTGTTTTTTCCAAAAATTTTAAATTGTCCAGCTGATATTTTAATAGGCTTTACTTTACTTTTATCTATCATATGATGAATTGCATTTAAACCATTTAGCAATGTTTCTAATTTAACAATTTTACCATATTTAGCGACTATATTTTCAGCACTAGATGAAACTTTTAAAAAATCTCTCTCAGCTGCTAAATGCACAGTATCCTCATAAGCTGTAACAGCTATTTCATCTTTTCTTTCTTCAACTTTATCAATTACTTTAATTACTAATTTAGCAACTTTCTTTCGAAAGTTTATAAGTGATACTTGGGTATATTTTATTTTATTAGAATCACCTTTTCGATTAACATTATCACCGTTATTAAATAAATTAGTAACATAATAATTATTTCCTGTTTCTATCATAATGCCTCCTTACTCCTCTTCAGGTTTTGAAAGTTCTCTTAATAAATTTTTAATTCTCGTCCATTCTTCATCTGTTGCTATACTACCTAATACTGGTTTCTCATCTACTCTTTCAACACTTGAAACATAAATAGTTACATTTCCTGCCTCATCAACTTCGTTTTTAGTATATATAATATATTCCTTTTTTGTATCCTCGAACGCAAAAGATAATAGTACTTCAACTTGATCAATTGAACCATCCTCTAAAATAATAGAAATTATTTTTTTATCATCTTCCATAAATG
>JAAZHK010000030.1 GCA_012510745.1 Mycoplasmatota bacterium | reverse complement strand
GATTTATACTATGCTAAAACAAAAGAAAAAGATAATATAATTTTAGATATTAATAAATTAAGTAAAGATAAAGAATTACTACAAAATAATATTATTGAACTTGAAGGCAAATTAAAAATTAATAACACCAATTTAATTTATCAAGAAAAGAACCTAAAATCATTAGAAATAAGAGTTAATTATTTAGATATTAAATTAGATAATTTATTAAATATATTAAATGAGGATTATAGCTTAACTTATGAAAAAGCTAAAGAAACATATTTTTTAGAAATAGAAGAAGAAGAGGCTCGTTCTAAAGTTAATATGTATCGTAATAACTTAAAAAAGATTGGCATGGTCAATATACGGGCTATTGAAGAATATGAGGCAGTAAGAGAAAGATACGAATTTTTAACTAAGCAAAAAACAGATTTAGAAAAAGCAAGAGAAATTTTAAATGATATTATTAAAGAAATGGATAAAGTTATGATAAATGAATTTATTAATACTTTTAATGATATTCAAATAGAATTTAAAAAAGTATTTAAAGATTTATTTAAAGGTGGGCAAGCTACTTTGAAATTAACAAATCCTAACAATATTTTAGAAACAGGTATTGAAATTATTGCATCTCCTCCTGGCAAAAAATTGACTACTATTTCTTTATTATCTGGTGGAGAAAAAACTTTAACTGCTATTTCTTTATTATTTGCCATTTTAAATGTTCGTCAAGTTCCTTTTTGTTTATTTGATGAAATAGAAGCTACCTTGGATGAGGCTAATGTTGATTGTTTTGGTCAATATTTAAACAATTATCGTGGGAAAACACAATTTCTTATTATTACGCATAAGAAAAAAACTATGGAATATGCTGATACTTTATATGGTATAACTATGCAAGAGTCAGGGATTTCGAAATTAGTTAGTGTTAGTTTGCAAGAGAGGGAGATTAAATGATTTATAAAGTAAGTATTTTGTTTTTATTATTTATGATTTATTCTATTTTAGGATGGTTGATGGAAATTACTTATGTTAGCTTTTGTGAAAAGAGATTTACTTATAATCGAGGAGTTTTAATAGGACCTTATTGCCCTATATACGGAATAGGTGTTATTACAATTATCTTATTTTTAAATAAATATTATGAGGATGCTTTTGTTTTATTTATTATGGCAACTATAGTATGTTCTATTATAGAATATATTACTAGTTATTTATTAGAAAAAGTATATAATGCTCGCTGGTGGGATTACTCTAAAAAAAGGTATCATATTAATGGCCGTATTTGTCTTAGTAATGCTTTAGCATTTGGAGTTGCATCACTTGTTGTAATGTATGTTATTCATCCATTTATAATTAACTTTTTATATACTTTTAATAGTAATATAATTATAATTATTTCTTCCTATTAATGATTGTTTTTTTAATAGATAATATTATTACAACCCAAATTTTACTTAGTCTAGAATTAAATATTATTTCTATTAAAAAAGACCAAACAGAAGAAATTAGTCAAAAAATCAAAAATAAATTAAATAAAAACTTTTATTTAAAGAAACGTTTGTTAAATGCTTTTAATTTTATAACTGAGGAAAAAGATAATTATATTAATAAAATTAAAAAAATTATCAATAATATAAATAAGGATAAAAAGACTAAAAGATAGTCTTTTTCTATTAAGTGATTATAATT
>JAAZHK010000029.1 GCA_012510745.1 Mycoplasmatota bacterium | reverse complement strand
ATTAAGAAAAGCAACAATTGTTACATCTTTTTCAATCGTTGTTGTAAAGTTTTCAACATTATATGATGCGATTAAGGAAAATGCAACAACAATTAAAGTAATAGCAATACAAACAACTGAAGCGAAACTTAAACTAAAATTACGACAAGTGCTTTTAAAAGCATCTCGAATACTTCTTCCAAAAATTCTAAATAGTTTCATGAATTACACTTCCTTCCGGATAATCTTTTATCAGCCTGCCTTCTTTTAAAAGAATAACTCTTTTTTTAAATTCATTAACAATATTTATATTGTGAGTTACCATAATAATCGTTGTTTTTAATTCTTTGTTAATTTCTTCCAAAATACGCATAATTTCCAAACTCATTTCTGGACTTAAATTACCGGTTGGTTCATCACATATTAGTAATTTAGGTCCATTAACAATAGCTCGCGCAATAGCAACTCTCTGTTGTTCTCCTCCCGATATTTCATCAGGATAATTACGTATTTTGTTTTTTAAACCTACTTGTTCTAATGCTTTTAAAGTCTTAGTTCTTATTTCACTCTTTTTAAGTCCTAACACCTCTAAAGTAAATGCAACATTTTCATAAATAGTTAATTTGGGTAATAAACGATAGTCTTGAAAAATAACACCTACTTTTCTTCTTAATTTATAAACACTACTATTTCTTAATTTAGCAACATTTAAACCTCCAATGATAATTTCACCATTTTTCGGTTTTAATTCACGATATAACATTTTTATAAGTGTTGATTTTCCGCTGCCGGATTCTCCAACTATAAAAACAAATTCACCTGTTTTAATTGATAAATTTAAATCAAAAATACCGGTAACACCATTTTTATATTTTTGAGTAACATTTTTTATTTTTATTAATTCCATTTTACCTCCTATTCTAATTATATCATAATTTATAAACTATATATTTGGAAAATTATGCCTAACTTGACCGCCATCAACTTGATAAGCATCAATTACGACAAAGAAAATTTCTGGATCAATAAGTTTAATACCTTCGGTTACTTTAAAGTAATCTGAAGTTGAAGTTACTACCATCATTGCATCTTTAAAGTCTTCTTTATCATTTCCTTCTTTATCTAAAATAGTTAAACCTAATTTTAAATCATTCATAATATAATCTTTTATTGCTTCTTTTTTAGCCGTTACTAAATAAAGAACTTTATTTCTAGAAATACCTAATAATACTTTATCAATGATTAGGCTATTAACATATAAAATAATAATTGCATACATAACATTAATAACTCCAAATATATATCCCCCAATAATAACAATAATAAAATTTAAAATAAATTGAGTTTTACTAATTGATAGATGATAATATTTATTTAGTATTTGACTTATAATTGAAATTCCTCCTTGATTAAATCCCAATTTGAAAACAAACCCAGTACATATTCCACCAATAATTCCATAAAATAGACATAACATTAAAGGATCTTCATAGTTAATATTTAAATAAATATTTAAATCTGCTGTTAACTTAACAAATAATGGGTATACAATCATTGACACGATTGCAAAACTAGTTTCTTTTTTGCCTAAAAAAATCAAACTTAATAAGCATAGTATTCCATATATAATTATCATAAACAAAGAAGGGTCTATATTAAAAAGATGTTTAGTTATAATAGACAAACCATTAGTTCCACCCGCTACAATTTCTAATGGTAATAATAAAACATTAAAAATAATAGCAGAAATCAACAAAGTTATAATTAGTAATATATATTTAGTAATTGTTTTCATCATTCTCCTCCATATACTTCGTAAGCATCTGTTGTTACAAAGAAAGCTTTAGAATCAATATTTTTAATTCCTATTTTTAATTTAAAATACTCTTTAGTAGGAATTACACATAATAAAATATTTTGTTCCTGATTAGAATAACCACCTTCTGCGTTAAAAATAGTAACACTGTGGTTTAAGGTTTTTATAATATAACTTTTTACTTCAGTCTTTTTCGATGTGACAATATAAAAAGCTTTAGAATCAGAAATGCCTAATAATACTTTATCAGTAATAAGGCTTACTAAATATATAATAATGATAGTATACATAGCATTATTAATACCAAAAACTAGACTTCCTATAAAAACAATTAAACCATCGACTATGAGCATAGAAGTATTAACACTTATTTTTATATATTTAGAAATTATTTTATTTATTATATCTGTTCCCCCGCTTGTAAAACCGGCTTTTAAAACAAGCCCTATTCCAAAACCTAATAAGCAACCTATAAAAAGAGTAATCAACAAAATATCATTAGAACTAAACCTAATATAAAGATTAATATTTTTAGTTAGGATAATAAAAATAGGTAATAAAAGAGAACTAAATAAAGAATAAAAAGTTACTTCTTGGCCTAAAGCAAAATAACTAATAAATAATAAAATAACTGATGTTATATAAAGAAAATACACTGGTTCAAAATTAAAGTAATGATTAACTATAATAGACAGGCCAGTTAAGCCACCTGCTACAATATTATTTGGTAATAAAAACAAATTAAAACTTATTGATATTAATAAAAGCCCTATTGTTAATTGAACATATCTCCTTATTGCTGTTTTTTTATATACTTCTTTTAAAGTATTTATATGTTTTTTGGGTAATCTTTTCATTACTTTGCCCTCTTTAAATAAGCTTCAATAAAAAGGTCAATTTCACCATCTAAAACTTTATTAACGTTACTTGTTTCATATAAAGTACGATGATCTTTAACTAATGAATAAGGATGTAATATATAACTTCTTATTTGTGAGCCGAAATTTATACTACTTTGGTTTCCTTTTAATGATGTAACAACTTCTTTTTGCTTTTCCAATTCTATTAGTTTTAATTTGCCTTTTAAAACATTGATAGCTCTTTCTTTATTTTTAATTTGACTTCTTTCATTTTGACAAGTAACAACTGTTTTAGTAGGAAGGTGAGTAATTCTTACAGCACTATCTGTTGTATTAACACCTTGTCCACCTTTACCACTACTACGATATACATCTACTTTTAAATCTTCTTCTTTTATTTCTATACTTGTATCATTATCAATTTCAGGAATTACTTCAACTGATGCAAAAGAAGTATGTCTTTTATTGTTGGTATCAAAAGGCGACAATCTTACTAAACGGTGAATACCTTTTTCACATTTCAAAAAACCATAAGCATATGTTCCTTTTATGCATATAGAGACGCTATTAATGCCTGTTTCTTCTCCAGATTGATAATCTAGTATTTCTATTTTGTAATTTTTCTTTTCCGCATAACGACTGTACATTCGATATAACTTATTAGCCCAATCACAAGCCTCTGTTCCTCCTGCACCAGAATGAATTTCTAAAATACAATCGCCTTGGTCATGTTCCTCTCCCAACAGTAATAAAAAAGAAATTTTTTCTAATTCTTGAGCTATGTTTAATGTTTCTTTTTCCAATTCCTTCATTTCTGCTTCGTTAGCGTTATCATTTAATATTTTAGATAATTCTACGACATCATTTATCCTGGCTTTTATTAAAGTTAAATTTGAAGTAATGTTTTTTAGTGCTTTAATTTTATTAATTGTATCCTCAGACTTTTCTTTGTCTAACCAAAAATCAATAGAGTTAATCTCTAATTCTAAATTCTTAATTTCTTCTAATTTAGAATCAACTTCAAAGTGACCTCCATAGATCTTCTATTTCTTTATTAATACTAATAATTGTTTTATTTATTTCGCTTTTATCCATTTTTACTCCCTATTATTTATATAATTATAACATACTTAATCAAAATCTTTCAAACAAAACTCCAGAACAATATTTAAAAATAATTAGCTATTTATTTTTAAAATTAAAAATCTCTACATTATTTATTAATGAGAGAT
>JAAZHK010000028.1 GCA_012510745.1 Mycoplasmatota bacterium | reverse complement strand
TCATCATTCTTAATCCATCTACAAATTCATTGGCTGTTGATACATAAGCATTTTTTCTTGAATTTAATATAGCTGCACTTATACTTGGTATTGCTATTACTAATATTATTCCTAGTATTACTATTACAGCTAATAATTCTATTAGAGTGAATCCTTTTTTATTTTTCATGGTACCTCCTACTAAAGTTAATATGTTATTTAAATAAACTTTTATCACTTCTTATATAGCTTGTTGCTGCTGTTGCTCCTTCACTAACACAAGTAACTAATTGAAATAAAGATTTTTTAATAATATCACCGCAAGCATATATATACGGTATTTTGGTTTCCATTTTATTATTTACTTCAATATAACCCCTATCATTAGTAATATTTAAGTCCTTAAAGATTTCTGTTGCTGGTCCATATCCCACGAAAATAAAACAGGCAGCAGCTTTAAGTTTTTTTGTTTTACCTTTTTCATTAATTACAATCTCATTTAAGATCTCATTTTTAATATTAAATTTTTCAACTGAGACATTATATAAAATCTTAATGTTAGAAATGTTTTCGATTTCTTTAATTAACATTTTATCACCGGTTAGTTTATCTCCTCTGCGTAAAATAATGACTTTTTTACATATTTTAGATAAATATTGTGCCTCTTCTAATGTACTATTGCCTCCTCCAACCAAAGTGACAACTTGATCTTTATACAAAGAACCATCGCAAAGAGCACAGTAACTAATACCTTTGCCTATTAGTTTTTCTTCATTTTCAACCCCTAATTTCAGAGGTTTGCGACCTGCTGCTATAATAATTCCTTGACACTTTATTTCTTTAGTTTTTAAAATTACTTTCCCTTGTTCTATTTTTATAACTTCTCCAAATATATAAGGAATTTCTAATTTTCTTATTTGTTCATATATATTAGCAGCTAAATCTGGTCCGCTTATATCTATAAACCCTGGATAATTTTCAATTGAAGAAACCTTTAATAATTGACCTCCGGGTGCTGATTTTTCTATTATGCAGACATTGATTCCTGCTCTTTTTAAATATATAGCTGCAGTCATACCTGTTATTCCTGATCCAATTACAACTACTTCATAATCATTCATTCCTTTTACCTCTTTTCCATGTTTTAATCATAATAATTATTCCAATAACAGCTAACATAATTGATACAATCATAGCTATTTTAACATTCCCTAACATTAAACTATCTGTTCTTAATATTTCGATACAGAATCTACCAATAGAATACCAAAGAAGATAAAAACCAACAATAAAACCTTGTTTATTTTTTACTTTACTTTTTATAGTTAATATCAAAATTAAACCAATAAAATTCCAAAACGACTCATATAAAAAGGTAGGATGATAGTATGATCCATTAATATACATGCCTTTTATAATAAATGTTGGTAAGTGGAATTTGTTTAAAAACGATAATGTTGTAATTGGTCCATGTGCCTCTTGATTAATAAAATTACCATAACGGCCTATAATTTGTCCAATTAATAAAGTTGGAGCTATTAAATCTAGTATTTGCCAAACATTTTTTTTATGTTTATGGCAATAATAAATTATAAATAAAGTTCCAAATATTATTCCTCCATGAATAGCTAACCCACCATTCCTAAAGGCTAGAATTTCACTAGGGTGTTTAAAATAATAATCTAAATTAAATAAAACATAATATATCCTAGCTCCTAATAAACCAAATATAATAGTATAAAAAATTAAATCTGATAGTTTTACCAAATCTAATTTATCTTTTTTACCCTCTCTTAATAAGTATATATTAGCTATAATTATCCCTAATAAAATAATTAAAGAATACCAATATATTTCTATAAAACCTAAATTAAAAGCTACTCTATTCATTTTCTTAATTTCCTTATTATAGGTTTAACAATAAAGCTTTCAATAAATATATTTAATAAAGATATAAAAATAGCAATAAAAAAAGCTGTAAATAAATCAGTTATATTAAAATGTTTTCCTAAAATTAAATCAGTTATTTTTAAAATAACAACATTAACAAAGGGATAGAACAAACCTAAAGTTAAGGCCGTTACTGGAAGTGTAAAATAAATGAGAGCGGGTTTTATTAAGTGATTCAAAAAATAAATTATAATTGTTGTTAAAAATATATATATACCAAAACAACTAGTGTCTAATTGAAAACTATCAAACAACAAAGATATAATATATAGTGTTAAGGAATAACCAAACATATATATTAACCATTCAATAAATGTTTTCATTTTACTATTTTGATTAACAACTTTTATTTTCATTCTTTTCCTCCAAATATTTTTTTAAGAATTTTCCTGTATAAGATTCTTTTACTTTAATTACCTCTTCAGGCGTTCCAATAGCTATTACGCTACCTCCTCCATCGCCACCTTCTGGACCTATGTCTATAATATAATCTGCTGTTTTAATAACATCTAGGTTATGTTCGATAATTACTACTGTATCATTATTATCTACTATTTTATTTAAAATTGCAAATAATTTTTTAATGTCTTCAAAATGTAATCCAATAGTTGGTTCATCTAAAATAAACATTGTTTTGCCAGTTGGTTTTTTTTGTAATTCTTTTGCTAATTTAACTCTAGCCGCTTCGCCGCCTGATAATGTTGGGGCGCTTTGCCCTAATTTAATATATCCTAATCCGACGTCTTCTAGAACCTTTAATTTTCTTATAATTTTTGAGTGAGCTTTAAAAAATTCGATAGCTTCTGATACTCGCATATCTAAAACATCTGCTATATTTTTATTTTTATATTTTATTTTTAGCGTTTCTTGATTATATTTTGTACCTTTACATATTTCACAAGGTACATAAACATCAGGTAGAAAATGCATTTCTATCTTTTTTAATCCCTCGCCTCTGCAAGCTTCGCACCTACCACCTTTTACATTAAAGGAAAAACGGTTTTTTCCATAACCCAGTATTTTAGCTTCTTTTGTTACAGTAAATAATTCTCGAATATCATCAAAAACTGCTGTATAGGTGGCTGGATTACTTCGCGGTGTTCTCCCTATTGGATTTTGAGAAATAGCTACTACTTTGTCAATATAAGACATACCTAATATTTTATCATGCTTACCTGGTTTTAATTTACTATTATGTAGATGAACCATTAATGATTTATATAAAATTTCATTAATTAAAGTACTTTTACCAGTACCCGAAACTCCTGTAACACAAGTCATTGTACCTAATGGAATTTCAACAGTAATATTTTTTAAATTATTTTCTCTGGCATTGACAATTTTTATTTTCTTTCCTGTCCCTTTTCTTCTTTTTTCTGGTACTTTAATACATTTTTTTCCAGTTAAATATTGTCCAGTAATACTTTTATCGTTTTCCATTACCTGCTGAGGAGTACCCTCTGCTACAATATAACCGCCTGTTTCACCAGCAGTAGGTCCAATATCTACTAAATAATCTGCTGCTAACATTGTTTCTTCATCGTGTTCTACAACAATTAAAGTATTACCTAAATCTCGAATCTCTCTTAGACTAGCAATCAATTTTTCATTATCTCTTTGATGAAGCCCAATACTAGGTTCATCTAATACGTAAAGAATGCCTGTTAACTTAGAACCTATTTGAGTAGCTAAACGTATTCTTTGTAGTTCTCCACCCGATAAAGTTCCAGAATTACGATTTAAAGTTAAATAATCTAAACCTACATTAATAAGAAAATCTAATCTTTCTGTTATTTCTTTAACTAAAAGGAGTGCTATTTCTTGTTGTTCTTTAGTTATGTTTAAATTTAATAAAAAATCTTTTAATTTATTAATACTTAGACATGTTAAATCATATATATTTTTGTTATTTATATATATAGATAAGACGCTTTCTTTTAGTCTAGCACCGTTACAAAGTTCACATACATAATCAACCATGTAATGCTCTAGCCAATCCCTAATCCATTGACTAGTAGTTTCTAAATAACGTCTTTGTAAATTATTAATAATACCTTCATAATAATTTTTATTATTTAAAATATTTCCGCTTTTCGATTGAAAATGAAAATGAATTAAATCTTTAGAACCATATAATATAATTTGTTGATGTTCCTTTTTTAAATTTTTAAATGGTTTGTCCATATTAATATTATAATGTTTGCAAGTCGATACTAATTTTTGAAAATCTATGCTATCAGGATCATCACTTAAGGTAACAATACAACCCTCATTTAAACTTAATTCTGTTTTAGGGACTACTAAATCTATATCTATTTGTGATTTAACTCCTAAACCCTTACATTCGGGACAAGCACCATATGGGGAATTAAAACTAAAGCTTCTTGGTTCTAATTCTGATATTGAATAATCACAATAAGGACATGCGAAATTTTCAGAAAACAATAATTCTTTTTCACCAATAATATCAATAATAACTTTACCTTTAGACAATTTGGTTGCTGTTTCTATTGATTCGTACAGCCTGCTTCTAATACCTTCTTTAATTACCAACCTGTCAACTATTGCTTCAATAGTATATTT
>JAAZHK010000004.1 GCA_012510745.1 Mycoplasmatota bacterium | reverse complement strand
ATTCCTTCTAGAGGTTTAATAGGATTTACTACAAACTTTATGACTTTGACTAAAGGTTATGGAATTATTAACCATACTTATAAAGAATACCGAGAAATGGTAAATATTAACATTGGAGAAAGAAGTTTAGGAGTTTTAGTTTCAATGGAAAACGGAAAAGCAACAGCTTATTCCATTGGTAATATTGAACCTAGAGGTGTAATGTTTATTGAACCAGGGGAAGAGGTTTATGAAGGTATGATAGTAGGTGAACACTCAAAAGATAATGATATATCAGTTAATGTTATAAAAGGAAAAAACTTAACCAATGTTAGAGCTGCCGGAAGTGATCATACTGTTGTATTAAAAAGACCAAGACCAATTACTTTAGAATATGCCTTAGATTACATTAATTCTGATGAATTAGTAGAAGTAACTCCTCTTCATATTAGGTTAAGAAAAAAGATCATATCAGAAAACGATAGAAAAAAAAGCAAAAACAAGAGATAATAATCAATATTAAATCTCTAAAATATAATTATTTATAAGATATTAATAAAAGGTTGCTTATAGCATATAATTATGCTATAATACTAATGATTTAATTTTATTTCGTCCCTTTAAAAGACCTTAATAAAATGATCAAATAATTATTAAGAAGGAGGAACGAAAATGGAATTCAAAGATAAGACTATTGTATGTAAAGATTGCGGTAAAGAATTTGTATTTACTACTGGAGAACAAGAATTTTACAAAGAAAAAGGTTTCACTAATGAACCTGTAAGATGTAAAGAATGTAGATATGCAAAAAGAAATTCTTCAAATGATAGAAGATAAATAATTAAATAACAATCGTTGATTGTTATTTTTTTTATAAAAAAGTCATTTAATTAATCCAATATGTTATAATATAATATGTATTAAAGGAAATAAAATATGAAGAAAATACTAAATTGTTTAAAACCATATAAAATATTTATTTTAATAGTTATTATATTTATAGCTATTCAAGCTCTAATAGAGCTTTCTTTACCAACGCTTATGTCTTTTATTATTGATAAAGGAATAGCTAATAATGATTTAAATTATATTATTAAAATAGGTTTAATTATGCTTATAATAGCTGTTATAGGAGGATTTATTCAAACTGCTATAACTTGTTTTTCAGCTAAGATAGGAATTGGTTTCGCTAATGATTTAAGATTAAAAATTTTTACAAAAATAGAAAGCCTTTCTTTACAAGAATTTTCAAATTTCAGTACTAATTCGTTAATTACTAGAACTACTAATGATGTAAGTAATATTTCTAAAGCTTTAGTTATGGTAATAAGGATTGCTCTTATGGCACCTATTATGGGAATTGGGGGCGTTTTATTAGCTTTAAAACAAAATGTTTCTATGTCTAAAATAATTTTATTTGGTATAGTTGCAGTTACAGTTTTAATGATTATTGTTTCAAATCTAATGAAAACTAAATTTACCCGTTTACAAAAACTAATTGATAAACTAAATTTATTAATTAGAGAAATAATTACAGGTACTAGAGTTATAAGAGCTTTTAATAATGAAAAATACCAAGAAAATAAATTTAATGATAATAATAATGAAATTACTAATACTAATTTATTTATTAACCGTTTAGGCGTTGCAATAGAGCCTATGATTAATCTTATCTTTAATTATATTACAATTGCTATTTTAATATCAGGAGTGTTACAAATTAATTTAGGAAAATTAGAAGTGGGTCAATTAATAGCTTTTTCTCAATATGCAAGTCTTATTGTTACAAGTTTTATTATGCTATCTCTTATATTTGTTATGTCGCCTAGAGCTTTAACTTCCATCACTCGTATTAATGAAATATTGCAATTAGAAACATCTATTAAAGATAAAACAAAAACTAAAAAGATGCCCAAAACTAAAAAATGGGAATTAATTTTTAATAATGTAACTTTTAATTATTTTAACTCTCCTTTACCGGTTTTAAAAGATGTTTCTTTTAGTATAAAAAGTGGAGAAGTTTTAGCTATATTAGGTTCTACAGGATCTGGTAAAAGTAGTGTAGTTAATTTAATTCCTCGACTTTATGATATTAAAGAGGGATTAATTACAATTAATGGAATAAATATTAAAGATTTAAAATTAAAAGAGTTAAGAAATATTATTGGTTATGTTCCTCAAAAAAGTATGTTGTTATCAGGAAGTATTAAAGAAAACATTAAATATGCAGATAGTAAAATAACTGATTTTAATATGAAAAAAGCTGCTAAAGTATCACTTAGTTATGATTTTATTATGGATCGTAATGAACAATTTGAAGATAAGATTGTTGAAAGAGGGTCAAATCTATCAGGGGGACAACAGCAAAGATTACAAATTGCACGAGCTATAGCGTCTAATCCAGAAATATATATTTTTGATGATAGTTTTTCAGCACTTGATTTTCAAACAGATAAAGAGATAAGAAAAAATCTAAAGCAAATAACAAAAAGCAAAATCGTTATTATAGTAGCCCAAAGAATAGGTACGATTAAAAATGCTGATAAAATTTTAGTTTTAAATGAAGGTCAAGTCGTTGGTTATGGAAAACATCACGATTTATTAAATAATTGCCCAATATATAAAGAAATTGCTTTATCGCAATTATCAGAAGAGGAATTGCTATGAAAGGAACAAAGAATAAATCTATTACTGATAAACCTAAAGATTTTAAAAATAATTTAAAAAAATTATTACAATATTTAAAACCTTATTATATTAGAATCATTATTATATTAATAATGAGTCTTATTAGTACAATTTTTACGGTATTATCACCTAAAATTTTAGGAGATATTATAACTAATATTTATAATAATATTCAAAATCATAAAACAATTGATTTAATTAATTTTAAAGATCTTATAATAATTTTAATTATTATATATTTATTATCTTCTTTATTTAGATTTATAATGGGCTTTTTAATGAGTAAAATAACAGCCAATATAACATATAGATTAAGATCTCAAATTAGTGAAAAATTAAATAAGTTACCTTTAAAATATTTTGATAATAATTCTTCTGGTGACATTTTAAGCAAGATTACTAATGATGTAGATACTATAACGAGTAATATAGATACGATTATTACAGAAATATTTTCATCATTTATTACAATTGTTGGTATTTTCATTATGATGATTAAAATTAGTGGTTGGATGACTTTAACGGCAGTAGCTACTTTGCCTATATCAGTGATTTTAATTTTTCTTATAGCATCTAAAAGTCAAAAACATTTTGATAATCAACAAAAGAACATTGGAAAATTAACAGGTTATATTACGGAAACTTATTCTGCTCATAATATTGTTAAAGTTTATAATGGAGAAGAAAAAAGTATTGAAACCTTTAATAATATTAATAATCAATTAAAAGACTCATCTTTTAAAAGTGAGTTTTATTCGGGTTTAATGATGCCGATTATTAAAGTAATTGGTAATTTTGGTTATGTTATTATTGTCTTATTAGGTGGTTTCTTAGCAGTTAAAGGTCGTATAAATATTGGTGATATACCAGCATTTATTCAATATGTTCGTAAATTTAATCATCCAATACTATCAATTGCATCAACTACTAGTTTAATCCAAGCAATTGTAGCATCAGCCGAAAGAGTTTTAAATTTATTAGAAGAACCAGAAGAAGAACCTAACAAACTAAACAAAAAGATAGATCATGTTAAAGGTAAAATCGAATTTAAAAAAATTAATTTTGGTTATCAAAAAGATATTAATGTTATTAAAGATTTTAATGTTGTTATAAAACCAGGGACTAAAGTTGCTATAGTAGGACCAACAGGGGCGGGAAAAACAACTATAGTTAATCTTTTGATGAGATTTTATGAATTAAATAGTGGTAAAATACTAATTGATGGTGTTGATATAAAAGAAATGGAAAAATCTTATTTAAGAAGCTTAATAGGAATGGTTTTACAAGATACGTGGATTTTTAATGGTACGATTAAAGAGAATATAGCGTATGGTAAATTAGATGCATGTGACAATGATATAATAGACGCTGCTAAATTATCTTATGCTGATCATTTTATTAATACTTTACCAAATGGTTATAATATGATTATTGATCAAGAAGTATCTAATATATCAGCAGGAGAAAAACAATTATTAACGATTGCTAGAACTTTTCTTTCAAACCCTAAAATATTAATACTTGATGAGGCGACTTCCTCTATTGATACTAGAAGCGAAATCTTAATAACTAAAGCTTTTGAAAAACTTATGAAAAACAAAACAACTTTTGTTATAGCTCATCGCTTATCAACAATAAAAAATGCTGATATGATTATAGTTATGGATCAAGGCAAAATAGTTGAAATAGGAAAACATGAAGAATTATTAGCTAAAAGAAAGTTTTATTATAATTTATATAATAGTCAATTTGATTTAACAAACTAGTTGTAAAAAACTTTAAAATAATATATAATTAGATAAGATAGGAGCCTAGATATGAATAAAAAAGGATTTACTCTAGTTGAGTTATTAGGAGTGTTAATAATACTAAGTATTATTATGTTAATTGCAGTACCTAATGTGATTTCAATATTAGATAAAAATAAGAAAAACATTTTTGTTGCTGATGCGAAAAAGATTGTTTCAGCAGTAGAATACGAACTAAGTAAACGAGATAAATACCCTGATACAGGTGCTTGTTTTGTTAAATTATCTGATTTAAGTAATATAGATCTTGAAATCGGACCAAATGATAAAAAATATGATAATGAATCCTATATAAATATATTAAAAAACAATTCTAAATATGAATATAAGATTTATTTAACAGACAGTATAATGAATATCAACGGAATAGATTCATCCGCTTTATCAAAAACATCTGTTAAAACAGGAAACATTAACTTGACACCGTCTGGTAATTCTTGTTATTAAACAAAATTATTATTGACTATAAATAATTGTTATGTTAATATTAAATTATAGAAAATATGGAGGAATAAATATGAAAAAAACAAATAAAAAAGGCTTTACATTAATAGAACTATTAGCAGTTATCGTTATTTTAGGAATTATTTTAATTATAGCAATACCAAGTATAAGTGCAGCTATTTTAAATGCAAGAAAGAATGCTTATGTTGATACAGCAATTCAATTAGTAGACGGAGTTAGAATGGCAGCTTTATCAAATCCTGCTCTTTTACCAAGTGGAGCTGAGACAACAAATGTTTCAATATCTGCAATAAAACTGGAAAAGGGAAGTAATTCTAAATCTCCTTTTGGAAACGAATATGAACCCATGAGTTATGTTCAAATAACATCTTCTGGTGAGGATTATATTTACTCAATATGTCTTATGGATAACAAAGGGAATGGTATTATTAATACAACAGATAATACACCAGTAAAAATAGTAGAAGGAGATACTTCACAAGTTAAACTAGGTTTAACAGAACGTTGTACGACAGTTACTACTATTCCTAACGAAGCATTATATGGTGAATAAAAAAGGCTTTACTTTAATAGAACTATTAGCAGTTATCGTTATTTTAGGAATCATTTTAATTATAGCAATACCAAGTATAAGTGCAGCTATATTAAAATCTAGAAAAAATGCTTATGTTGATACTGCCAATCAGTTAGTTGATGCTGTTAGAATTGCAGCTTTATCGAATCCTACGATATTACCAACAAATAATATTAATAATCATCATTTGACTTTTGTTAAACTATCTGCTATTAAATTAGAAAAGGGGAGTAAAGAGAAATCTCCATTTGGTAATACCTATAGTTCAAATAGCGTTATAAGAATAGATTTTTCTGATGAATATAATTATGAAATATGTCTTGTGGATGAAAAAGGAAACGGCATAGACTCCTTAACCGAAATAAAAAGTATTGATACTTCACATGTGAAAGTTGGAGGAGAAGATTGTAGTAATATTGAGCAACTGATTATTGGTACTCCCTCTTTATGTAGCAACAATAGGTGTTTAATAATTAGTGAACCTAGCGAGCTATATGGTGAATAATAAAATTTAAACTTAAGTAGATACTTAAGTTTTTTTATGTTAAAATTAAAGAGGTGATGTAAATGTTAATAATAGGATCTCATGTTTCTTTTAGTAAAGAACAATTACTAGGATGTGTTAAAGAAGCTTTAGGATATGGTGCTAATACTTTTATGTTTTATACTGGGGCACCTCAAAATACAATGCGCTCTATAATAAATGATAACTTTACTTTAGAGGCCATGTTCCTAATGAAAGAAAATAATATAGATTATAATAATGTTGTGGTGCATGCACCATATATTATAAATTTAGCCAATATTAAAAATACTGATTTTAGTATTAGTTTTTTAACTCAAGAGATTAATAGATGTGAACAATTAGGAATAAATAAATTAATTCTTCATCCAGGTAGTCATGTAGGCATTGGCATAGAACAAGGAATTCAAAATATAATAGATTGCTTAAATATCGTTTTGAAAAACACTAACGTGAAAATCCTATTAGAAACAATGGCTGGAAAAGGTACTGAAATAGGTTCTTCTTTTGAAGAAATAAAATTAATTATAGATGGAGTTCTTAACAAACAAAATATAGGAATTTGTTTAGATACTTGTCATTTAAATGATGCTGGTTATGATATTAGTAATTTTGATAAAATATTAGATGAAATCGATGATAAAATAGGGTTATCATATGTAAATTGTATTCATATTAATGATAGTAAAAACGAACAAGCAGCCCATAAAGATCGTCATGATAATATAGGTTTTGGTACGTTGGGCTTTAATAATATAATTAATATTATTTATAATCAACGAATTAGTCATATACCTAAAATATTAGAAACTCCTTATGTAGAAGAAAAACCTCCATATAAATATGAAATATTAATGATAAAAAACAAAAAATTTGATCAAGACCTTAAAAACAAGATTGTTAATTAATCTTGTTTTTATATTCAATATAAAGTTTTTTTAATTGTAAAAAAGCTTGAGAATTAATTTTTTGTTCTAATTCTTTTATAATATCAGAAGGATCACCTCTATAAAAAATCTCCCAATATTTTTTTGTATATTTTAATAAAGTATCAGCTTCTTTTTCATTAATGTTTATTTCTTTTTTTTGACATAATTCTATAACCATTTGATTATCTAATTTATTAATATACTGTTTTATTAAATTATCGTACATATTTCCTCCTTATAAATTTATATGTTATTATAATAATTTTATTAATTCACATAATAATAATGGTGAGCATAATGGATAAAATTGTTGATAAAAGATTTAAAATATTAAAAACTATAATTATAATTATTTTCATTTATATAATTATAAAATTATATAGTCTTATGATTATGAAACAAAAATATTATAAAGAAGTGTTATCTTCTTTGGTTATAGAATATGTTGATGGCTCTGTTGCACCCAGAGGACGTATATATGATCGCAATTATAATCTTTTAGTAGATAATAAACCATTATATGTTATTAGTTATAAAAAAAAGAAAGGAATTACTTTTAAAGAAGAAAAAGCTTTAGCGTATGAAATTATTAATTATTTAGAATTACCTTATCATAAGCTTAGTTTACGGCAAATAAAAGATTATTATATTTTAGATCAATCAGATAATATCAAAAAGAAGTTAACTAAAGAAGAAATAAAGAAATATCAAAATCATTTATTATCTGCTGAAGAGTTTTATACTTTAAAATTAGATAGAATTACAGAAGAAGATTTGATGATTTATGATGACCATGATAAAAAGGCTATATATTTATATTGTTTAATGAATAATGGTTATTATTATGAAGATCATATTATTAAAGATAAAAATGTTTCTGATTCTGAATATGCTTATATTGCTGAACAAAATCATTTATTAAATGGATTTAAAACAATGATATCGTGGGAAAGAGAATATTTATATGGAAATACTTTAAGGAGTTTATTAGGAAGCATTGGTTCTATTCAAGAAGAAGAAGTTGATATGTATTTAGCTAAGGGCTATGAGCTTAATGATATTGTTGGTACTAGTTATATAGAAAAGACATATGAAGATACATTAAAAGGCCAAAAAGAAGTATATAAAGTTCAAGATAATAACTTAATTTTATATAAAGAAGGGAAAAGGGGAAAAGATTTAGTTTTAACTATAGATATTAATTTACAAATAGCTATTGAAAGTATTTTAGAAGAAGAAATTCTAAAAGCTAAAAGAGAACCAAATACTGATTATTATAATCGTAGTTATGTTATTATTTCTGAACCAGAAACAGGTGCTATTTTAGCTATTAGTGGTAAACAAATATTAAATAGTGGTGCTAATTATAAATTTATTGATTATACAACAGGTTTATTAACTAATCCTGTAGTTCCTGGAAGTATTGTTAAGGGAGCATCTATGTTAGTTGGATATCAAACAGGGGTTTTACAAATAGGTGATGTCAAAAAAGATGAGTGTATTAAAATTTTGGCAACACCAAAAAAATGTTCTTGGAAAACATTAGGCAATCTAAATGATTTACAAGCTTTAGCTATGTCTTCAAATGTCTATCAGTTTAAAATAGCAATGGATGTAGGAGGAGCTAATTATGTTTATAATGGACCATTAAAAATAAACATTGAGGCTTTTAATATATATCGAAAACTATTTAATCAATTTGGTTTAGGAGTTGAGACAGGTTTTGAATTAGGAAAAGAAAGTGTAGGTTACATTGGAAATAAAACAGATGCTGGTTTTTTATTAGATTTTTCTATGGGTCAATATGATAGTTATACAGCTATGCAAATTAGTCAATATATTAATACTATAGCATCTGATGGGAATCGTTATAAACCTTATATTATAAAGGCAATCCATCAAGCAAGCGATAATAATGAAATCGGTCCTTTATTTAAAACAAAAGAAAAAGAATTGCTTAATATTGTTGATGCTAATCCTCTTTATTTAGAAAGAATAAAAGCTGGATTTCGATTAGTTATGACTAACGGATTAGGTAATAGCTATATAAATCCAAGTTATCAACCGGCTGGAAAAACAGGTACTAGTGAAACTTTTATTGATACTAATAATGATAATATTATTGATACTGAAACTTTAACTAACGCATTTATTGGTTATGCACCATATGATAATCCCAAAATGGCTCTAGCAGTTATTTCGCCTGATATTAGAAAAGTTAATAGTAATTCAACTTATCAAACAACTGTAAATAAAAGAATTACAAGAAGAGTATCAGATGCTTTTTTCCAAATATTTAAATAATTGGTTTTTTGTGTTAAAATAATAACTGGTGATTACTGTGATTAACTATCAAAAAGAATTAGAAAAAATTATTAATAATTTAGAGACTATCCCTAGTTTGTTATTACATAGTTGTTGTGCTCCTTGTAGTACTTATGTTATAGCATATCTATCTAGTTACTTTAAAATAACTATTTTTTATTATAATTCTAATATAACAGATGAAGAAGAATATCAAATAAGATTGAAAGAACAAATTCGTTTTATAAAACAATATCAAGTTAAATATCCTGTTAGTTTTATAGAAGGAGATTATCAACCTGATAAATATAATAATCTAGTTAAAGGTTTAGAAAAAGAAAAGGAAGGAGGAACACGTTGTTATAAGTGTTACTCCTTAAGACTTGAAGAAACAGCTAAATATGCATCTTTAAATACTTTTGATTACTTTGGTACAACTTTGACAATAAGTCCTTATAAAAGAGCTGATATTATTAATGAAATAGGGCATAGATTAGAAACTAAATATAAAGTGAAATTTTTGTATTCAGATTTTAAAAAGAATAATGGCTATTTAAAATCAATTGAATTAGCAAAGAAATATGAGTTATATCGTCAAGATTTTTGTGGTTGTGATTATTCTAAAAAACCATAGTTTGTATTGACCTATTTATAAAGCTTTTGATATAATTAATAAAAGAATAGAGGTTTATTATGGAATTGATATATTTAATTATTATTTTAATGTTAGTAGCATTTGTTTTTAAAAGTTTTAATGGATTTATTTATTTAATAGTTATATTTGATATTTTATTTAGAATTTTAACTTTTATTAAAAACAATATTAATTTAGGTGAAATGAATCTTATTATAAGTAAATATTTTTCTCCTAGTATTCCGGCTATAATTCATAAATATACATCAGGAGATTTAGCAACAATTTTAATGTGGATTTTAGTAGCTATTTATTTAATTTTTTTAGCTTTAATTATTAAATATTTATGGGATAGAAAATAACGTAGGAGGATTTATGCTTGAAATTATTATATTAGGTATTATTCAAGGAATAGCTGAGTTTTTACCTATCTCTAGTAGCGCTCATTTAATTGTTTTTAGAGATCTTTTTAATATTGGATCATCTATCCCAAGTAATGTTACTTTAATTTTCGATATTGCATTACATTTTGGTACTTTATTAGCCATTTCCATTTATTTTTATAAAGATTTTATTAACATGATAACTAAAGGTTTAACTATGGGGATTAAAGATAAAAGTGGTAAACTTTTTTGGTATATTGTTTTAGCTACAATTCCAGCCGCTATTATAGGCTTTTTATTTGAAGACATTATTGATGGTTATATCCGCTCTAATTTATTAATAATTGCAATTGCTTTAATTATTATGGGTATTATTATTTATATTGTAGATAAAAAAAGTCCTTTAATTAAAGAACTTCATAATATTAGTATGAAAGAAGCTTTTTTGATAGGCTGTTCTCAAATACTAGCTTTAATTCCTGGCTTTTCAAGAAGTGGTACAACTATAGCAACAGGTCGTTTATTAAAGCTCGATCGAGAAAGCGCTGCTAAATTTTCTTTCTATTTATCAGCACCTATAGTAGCAGGTGCAACGATAATTAAACTTTTAGAAAAAGAAACACTTCTTTTAATTCAATCATATTGGTCTATTTTTATTATTGGTATTTTAGTATCCTTTATTATCGGTTTATTATGTATTGCTTTTTTATTAAAATATTTGAAAAAACATGATTTTAAAATATTTATGTGGTATCGATTACTTCTTGGTATAGTTATTATTATATTAACTTTAATCTAAAAAGACTATAATTTATAGTCTTTTTAGATTGCCCGATATTTGTTCATATCTTTAAAGGGATCTTCTTTATCAATTAGATCAGTAAATATAATTCCATTCAAATGATCTATTTCATGTTGAAAAGCTACTGCTAATTCTTCTCGAGCTCTTATTTTGATCTTTTTACCATCAATATTAAACCCTTCTACAGTTACTCTAGCGTGTCTTGGAACTATTCCTTCTACATTACGATTAACACTTAAACAACCTTCGCCACTATCAACATAAATCATTTCATCTGATGCGCTTATTATTTGAGGATTTACAATAACATAATTTGTAAATTTACTATCTTCTGCTTCATGAACGATAACAAAATATCTTTTAGGAATCCCTAATTGAATTGCTGCTAATCCCATTCCAGGACGTAATTTATATTTTTGACACATATCTTCAATTTGACTATTTATTAAGTACTCAATCATTAAATTTATATTATTTAAATCATCTTGTTTCATAGGAAAAATTACATCAGTACTTTTAGTTCTTAAGATTTTTTTATTTTCATCTAAAATATCTTTATTTTTTAACATAATTATCACCACACGCCAATATTATAACATAAAATCAAGCGAAAAAAAAGGGAAAGAAATTCCCTAAGATATAAATCTTGCTCCAATAATTATAACTAATAAAATAAATAATACTAAAATAATAGCATAATTAGATCCTGTAGGAGCACATCCACATGTTGGCATTGGACAACAAGTTGTTGAAACGTTAGGGCAGCATCCGCAAGGAGACCCTCCAAAATAATTCATATAATAACCTCCTTTATTTGTTATCTAGTATAGTTTATTAATAATATTAAAATGTGACAAAGGTAAATGACTATTTTTAAATAATATATCAAAACTAATAAAAATATGATAATATAATTATAGGATAGTGATAATATGAAAAAAGTTTTGCGTAATTTAGATAAACCATTATTAATTAGTAATATTATTTTATTTACCATAGGCCTATTAATGGTTTTTTCATCATCTAATATTGCTGCTTATATGCGCTATAATAAAGCTACATATCATTTTTTTGTAGTTCAAATAATTGCTCTTATAGCCGGTTTAATAGGGGGATTAATAACTATTAAGATTAATTCTAAATATTATAAATTTCTAGCTTCTGTTGGCATAATAGCTATTATTGTTCTGTTATTAGGTTTATTAATTTATGGAACTGCTACTAATGACACGGTAGGATGGATATCTTTAGGTTTTTTTCAACTTCAACCTAGCGAACTAGCTAAAATAATTGTCATAATATGGTTAGCGACTTATTATGATCAAAACAAACAAAAATTAGAGAACTATATTAAAGCACTTTTCCCTTTAGTAATTACCGGTGTAATAGCCTTTCTTATTATTTCTCAGCCAGATTATGGAACGGCTTTTATCTTTTCTATTATTATCTTTTTTATGTTTTTATTATCCCCAAGTTCAAAGAGTTTAAAAAAAGCAATTTTGAGTTTATTGATGTTATTAAGTATTGTTTTAATATTAACTGTTTTTATTTCACGGAAACAAATATTAGAAAATATTAAAGGAACACGTTTAGATTATATGAATTCTTGCAGTGAAGAGAAATTTTATAATATTGGTAATCAAGTATGTAATGGTTATATAGCTATTAATAGTGGAGGTTTATTTGGAAAAGGTTTAAGTAATAGTACTCAAAAGTATTTATATTTACCTGAGGCACATACTGATTTTATTTTTGCTATAGTAATTGAAGAACTAGGATTAATTATTGGTCTAATTATTATTATGCTATATATATATGTTTTATATAGAATTATAAAAATAGGGAAAAACAGTTATAATTTAAGGGGACAATTAATTTGTTATGGAATTGCTTTTTATATATTTACTCATATTTTTATTAATTTAGGAGGTTTATTAGGAATAATACCGCTGACCGGAGTACCCTTACCATTTATTAGTTATGGAGGCACTTTTATTGTTTGTTTAATTATGGCTTTATCATTTGTTCAAGTAGTAAATATAGAAACACAAATAATTAAAAAAGGTGTAATTAAAAAAAAGAAGTAATAATCTCTATAGGAGGTTATTTTTTATGTCAGAAATTATTGTAAAGATTATAAAATATAAGAAAGAATTAATTATAAGTAGTATAATTTTTATTTTGTCTTTCGGTATTTTTATTTTTATTAAATTTAATTATAAAAATCCAATAAATGAAGTAGTTACCGTTATGGAAGAATTAAATATAGACGAAAAAGATGAATTTATTGAAAATCCTTTAATAGCAGTAGATATAAAAGGCGAGGTAAATAAACCAGGAATTTATTTAGTTAATGAAAACTTAAGAGTTAATGATATTATTGTGTTAGCAGGTGGTTTAACTGAAGGAGCAGATAGTAAAATAATTAATCTTGCTAAAAAGGTGTTTGATGAAATGGTCATTATTATTTATAGTAAAGAAGAAAGTAAAGATATGATTAAAACTTTAAAAGAAAATGAAGTAAAAAACGAAAAATGTTTAGAATATCAAGAAATAATTTTAAATGATGCTTGTATTGAAATCCCAGAAACAACAACAAAAACGAATTTAGTTAATTTAAATAAAGCTTCAAAAGAAGAATTAATGACCTTAACTGGAATTGGTGAAAGCAAAGCTATTAGCATTATTAATTATCGAGAGGAAGTTGGTTTATTTGTTACTATAGAAGATATAATGAAAGTATCAGGTATAGGCGAGGCTATATTTGTTAAAATTAAGAATTTTATTACTATCTAATTATTTATATATCTTTTTACTTATTATTACTGGAGTTTATTGTTTTATAATTATTAATATAGGTTATCAACCTAAATATAAATTAAATGAAACAGAAATTAAAGGATATATTTATGATATAAAAATAAATAATCAAAAGGTAAGTATAATTATAATTGGTAAAGAAAAAGTATTAGGACATTATTTTTTTAAAAATGAAGAAACTAAAAAATTGTTTATAAAACAATATCGATTAGGTGATTATATTAAATTAAAGGGCACGCTTAAAAAACCCAATAATAATACTGCGCCTAATAT